>JBEIEO010000009.1:0-25547 GCA_040382895.1 Halobacteriovoraceae bacterium | reverse complement strand
GTGTTATTTTTACCCTGAGATCAGGCCTGCTGGTTTTGAAGTTTATCGTTCAGCATTTCAATCTGTTTGTTTTTATCTTTGACGTCAGCAAACAGTGCAGAAATTTTATCCAGAACTTTTTCTTCTTTCACTGCAAAGTTTTTCTCAACTTCACTTAGGACTTTTGAACGGTGAAGTAGGTAATCAATAGCGTTGGTGGAAGTGATGGCCTCAATTCGTCGAATACCGGAAGCCAGTGACGTTTCTACGATGATTTTGAAAAGACCGATTTCACCAGTGTTTGAGACGTGGGTACCACCGCACAGCTCGCAGGAGAAGCTGCCCATCGTAAGAACTCGAACACGATCGCCATATTTTTCGCCAAACAAAGCCATAGCACCTTTTTTAGTGGCTTCATCTTTAGTCATGTGAGCAGCGGTGACAGGAAGTGCAGAGGCAACAGCTGAGTTTACCAGTTCTTCAACCTTGGCAATTTCTTCTGGCTTCAATGCTTCTGAGTGAGTAAAGTCAAAACGCAGACGATCCGGTCCAACCGAAGATCCTGCCTGCTTCACATGATTACCAAGCACCTTAATCAGAGCAGATTGCAGAAGGTGAGTAGCAGAGTGGTTGCGCTTTGTGAGTTCACGCTCTTCGTGATTTACTTTTAGCGCGTAGCTTTCGCCTACTGTCAGAGCATCAGCATCCTCAGACAAATGAACGTGTAATCCATCTACTGGTTTCTGGGTGTCATTAATAGAAGCAAGCTTTCCTTCTTTGGAAAAGATTTCACCTTTATCACCCAACTGGCCTCCACCCTCTCCGTAAAAAGGAGTCTTGTCGAATACAAGATAGAATTTGCCATCGATCTCTTCTTTGGCAAGAAGCTTGGCATTTCCTGTGACTTCTTCGTAGCCAGTGAAATTAGTTTCACCGAATTTTTCTTTGATTGAATAGAACAGCTTGAGATTATCTTCCTGTACAGAAAACTTCTTAGCCGATTTCGACTGAGCTTTCTGTTTGGCCATGGCATCTTCAAAGCCCTTGGTATCAAGCTCGAGCTTCTTTTCACGCAGGATGACCTCGGTCAGATCCAATGGAAAACCAAATGTGTCGTAAAGTTTAAACGCCACCTCGCCGGAAAATTTTTGACCGGCTTTTACTTTAGCGAGTTCTTCGTTGATGAGCGCCAGACCGGTATCAAGAGTTTTACGGAACTTTTCTTCTTCCAATTTTAGAAGTTTTTCTGCCAGGGCAGCATTAGCTGCATTGTCAGGATATTCTTCACCTAGAGATTTAAACACGGCCGGAACGAGTTTGTGGAAAGATGCTTCTTTTAATCCCAAAAGACTTAAGTGTCGAACTGCGCGACGTATGATTCGACGAAGAACATAGCCTCTGCCGTCGTTAGAAGGGATTACACCATCGGTGATGAGCATGGTCGCTGATCGGATATGGTCTGCGACCACTCGAAAAGAAGATTTAACTTCTTCAGATTTATCGTTGTAATAGTTTTTACCCGAAAGTTCAGCGATGGCATTCATAATCGGCTCAAAAATATCTGTATCGTAGTTGTAATATTTGCCTTGCAGAGCTGCCGTCACTCGCTCAAGACCGGAACCAGTATCAACAGAAGGCTTCGGAAGAAGCTTGCGCTTGATTTCGTTACCTTCTTTGTATTTTTCATACTGCATGAAAACCAGATTCCAGATTTCGACGTAGCGACCTTCATCGTCGATTTCCTGACAACCAGCTGGCACACCTGTTGATTTCTCAGGTCCATGGTCATAGAAAATTTCTGTACAAGGACCACAAGGGCCTACATCTCCCATTTCCCAGAAGTTTGATTTATCTCCTAGTTTGAAAATCTTCTCTCGTGGAACACCGATTTCTTTATTCCAGATCTCAAGTGCTTCATCATCTGATTCATGAACCGTTACCAGAAGTTTTTCGGCTGGAATCTTCAGATCAACCGTCAGAAGTTCCCAAGCAAACCTAATGGCGTCTTTTTTGAAGTAATCTCCGAAAGAGAAATTACCTAACATTTCAAAGAATGTATGGTGACGGGCCGTGAAGCCAACGTTTTCAAGATCGTTATGTTTACCACCGGCACGCACACATTTCTGAATGGTGACTGCTCGACGATTTTCAGGAGTTGCTTTTCCTGTGAAAAAATCTTTGAACTGGTTCATTCCTGCGTTGGCAAAAAGAATTGTGGGGTCGTTATGAGGAACCAGGCTGGAAGATTTGTGCTTCTGATGTCCCTGGCGAATAAAATAATTAGAAAAAGCATTCCGAATCTCTTGCGCGCGCATAGTATCCCTTTGCAAATTTTAAGTCGGGATAGGCTAGCACACAGAGTGAGAATAAGCCATTTTTGAAGGGCTTGATACGGAGCAGAAACCTAGGCTATTTGATTGCCCAAGCCGGTGGTAATCGACGATTAATCAGAATTGGCGGTCGAACATAAGTATTGTCCACAACCGGCCATGGATAACGGTTAGTAGCTTCTGGAGGACTAATAGTTTTCGGGTCTTGCATGTCATCAATATTGATGACGGAATTGATGAAGGAGCCCTCCTCAAGTTTTAAGATTTTAGTCAGCGCATTTTCCATTTGCTTGGTACGGCGCTGAATGGCATTACAGTGACTCATCCAAGGATGGTCAGATATCCCACCATGTTTCATCCATTCAGGAACAAAAATAAGTTCAGGATGTTTTTCTAGTAAATCGGTCCAGAGTGTTTCTGGTGGAAGTCGATATCCATGTAAAGGGAATGTCAAAAGGGTGATAATGGACCCTTTTGCGGCGTTGATAAAGATTTTTGAGGCTAAGCTTATACTAATACTTTTGAGTCCATTAGAAATTACGTTAGTGGTAAGTTGAGTAAATATACTTGCTCCCACTTCACGATAGCGGGCTTCCATGAAAGATTTTTTTGCTTCACTCTC
The DNA here is from genome assembly GCA_040382895.1 of Halobacteriovoraceae bacterium. Lineage (GTDB taxonomy): Bacteria > Bdellovibrionota > Bacteriovoracia > Bacteriovoracales > Bacteriovoracaceae > Peredibacter. The sequence goes on along the minus strand of JBEIEO010000009.1, from coordinate 22,616 downwards.
AAGTTTCTTTTTAAGTTTCTTTTGGAATTCGGGGGCTAACTCCAACTTAGGACCGACGATACCGCCGAGGATGGAATTGATTTCTTTGTCTAAATCAACTTTGATGTCGGACGCAATAAGGTAAGGCTTATTGTAGTTTTCACGACTTTCGAAGAAATCTTTTAACTTTCGGACATTAAGTTTTTTTTTGATTTCATTAAATACGATTCGCTTAATCATAAGATCATGTAGCAAGCCGTGGTAGGCATTTAAACGGAATTCTTGTTGGTTTATCTGAGTTTCTTCTTCAATTCCACGAACTAGTCTTAAGATTTGCGAATCTGTCTGACGAAGCATTTTATTCAAAATAAGATTGTGGTTTTCCTGGCAAAGGTTCAGATCAGTTCTGCCCGAATTCGCAGAAATTTTAAAGGTCTGACAGAAAGCTGGTGCGCAAACCAGTAGGGCCAGGAGCAGGTATTTCATTGATTAAATCTGGTCAAAGTTGAAGGTTGAAACTTCAGCAGTCTGGGTGATTTCAGTCGTCTCGGCTGTAGCCGGGATAGCTTCAACTTCCTGACCAAAAGTACCAACTTCAACGTTATGGTTTTCAGCTAGGTAGCTATTGGTTTGCTCAGCTTGAGTATGAACATCAGATTCACCAGCGAAACGAAGACGTGTACCTTCAAGTGGACCATTGTTTAAAGTAACCATGAAAGAGTTCTGGTCAACCTGGTACATAAAAGCCTGGTAAACTTCGCCATCAAGGTCGTATTCAAAAGTGTTTCCAGTCATTTCAGAGAAAGAAATCTCGATTGATTTTCCTTCTGGAAGATTAGCTGTCAGAGATTCGATAATACCGTTATTGGCAGCGATTGATCCGCTGAACTGCTTGGCCAGGATTTCTTTCTGCCATTTAACAGGATTGATAACTTCAACCAATTTAAGATCTAGAGATTCTTTGATGGCGGCTTCAACTTGTACCTCGGAGGTATTTTCAGCAGCAACAACTTTGACAGCAGATTTTAAAACAGGTTTTGCTTCGAAATGAACAGTGTTTCCAACTTTGCTCCAATGAGTAACTGCTGGAACACGACCTTCAACCACTACTCCGTAAACTTCATCAAGACGCTTGAAGTTTTTAGAATCAGCAGTAAGTTTTGAATCAGAACTAATCATGATCGCATTGTAAGTACCAACTAAGGCTAGAAAGCCAAGTGTGATAAAAGCGATGTTGTTTTTCTGGTTCATTTTCATGTTCATTTCCCCTGTGCCTTTTATGGAGCAAGAGAAATGCCATGATACTCGATCGTAAGTGCATGAATTTATTGGCTCGACTCAGCTAGGTAGTGTAGGTTATTCAGACAGTGTCTAGTTTTTAGACGACAAGAAGACAAGGGGAGCCGACTGGCGACTCCCCTAATCAGAAACTATTTAGCAATAACTCCTATAATTTGATCTGCATCGATATGGCGGCCACTGGCCTGAAGAGCTTCGAGGTTTCCAAGGCGATTTCCATTTCTAAGGTCAATGTTCTGAATTTCACTGCGAAGAATGGCTTCATCTTTGGTGAAAATCACTTCCACGCTGGCAAAGTTAACATTCTTACCACCCCCAGTTCTCTCTCCCATCACAAGCTTCAACCCCTGGGCTTCGAAAGCAGCGATCGATGTGCCTTTTTCTGAAAGGAGTTGATTGAGATCACCACGGCTAAAGGCCATCGCACGCAAGCTTGAAAGTAAGGTGAGGATTAAGAATAAAGTTTTCATTGGAGTTCTCCTTCGGCATGGATAAGAAATGTTTCAGATAGGTTTACGGTAAAATAGGGGATGTCACCCTTGTTATTTGCATTATCCATGATCTCGGCAATTCTATTTGCCGCCTCTCCTGGATATTTTTTATTTCATCAATAGCTTCTTTACTCATTGATTCGCTCATACTGTAAAAAAGATTTAAGCCCATTCCCAGTGTTTCAGGTTTATAAAATCTTGTTAGCTCAGGCAGATGTGATGAGGCAACTTTCAGATCTAGTGAAAAATCCTTATTCTTCGCATGTAACCTTTCATTCTCAGCAATAAGTAGTCCCAGCTCTAACATCTCTTCGACTTTCAGTTCTCCCTGACGTCCGAAGAGTTCCATTACTTCCATAAGAGTTGTTCCATTATGGTTTGCTGCTAATTTGTAAATGAAGTAACGATGCTGATCTTTGAGGTAACTATTAAGATCAACATCATAAACTCTTTGCTCACTGGAAAAAATGAACTGTCCAAAATGTTTTTCCAGATATCCTTTTATGACGGGATCAACTTTTTTAAGTAGCTCAGTCAGATTCTTTTCTTTAAGTAAATAACTAGTGAGATTCAGAACAGTGTGAGGAGCGATGTCGCTTTTTTGCTGGCCCAGAGAAATTCTTCGGAGAGTGGAGACCGGAATATTAGATCTGGTGGCAAGACCGTTCAAACTGACCTGAGGAAACTTCTCCAGGTAGGAATTTATCAGCTGATGTAGCTGAGAAATGAGATCGTCTCTTTCCACTTCCACTTCCACTTGCATGGATTCGTCCTCCTAATTTCAGAAGTATCAAGCTCTTCCGAATGAGAAAAGACGGTGGATGCAGTTGTCAGAATTTCAAAGTTGAGCCGGTGTCACATTGTCTAAAACCCTATACCTTTTACTCAATCGGGGTCAAAAAGTTACCGGCAAGGAGCAGTTGCCAGGCTAAAAGTTAACATTCCGCGAGCGTCATTTGAGTCCACAGTAATGATTCCACTCTTGGTTACATCGTTTCTCAAAATTCGAGCTTCCAGATGGTTTTTAAGTTCAAATTTAATCGCACGATTAGTTGCAGTGGCACAATTTGATGACAGCGAAACAACAGCTTTTGTATCAGTTACCCAATCTTCACCAACTGCTGATCTGGATGTCGTCCACATTTTCTTTTCAACCACCCTCGCCATTGGTCCGGTGGAGTTCGCAAGACCTCTGTGACTCACTAAAATCGTAGAAAAGTAACCTTGAAGTCCCATATCCATCATGGTGTTGCCTCGCGCCTGCAAACTGATCTCAATGGCGGTTGCCTTCATCCCTGCCGGAAGGGTGGTGGTGAAAGCAATATTGCAGGTTTTATGAGCTTCAAATATAGAAGCAGTGGGACGTGGAGGGCGGTAGTTGGGACCTCTTCCGGGAGTTGGTGCAGGTGTTTGATTTTCATAATTAGGAACCTCAACCCTGAATTCATCGAAAAGCAGAGAGAGTGATCTTCCATCGGGCGAGACAATTGATGTCACTGTGCCTTCCGGACACCCCGTGCCTATTGTAGTGATCTGTTCAAATGAAATATTGGATTGTGCCAATGCAGAGAAAGATAGAAATAAAAAAAGCAATACTTTCATTTGTCCCCCTCGGGATTAATGTGTTCCTTATTAGTAAGTAACGTTTGATTCGGAGACTGACTAGAGGTGAAGATGCTTCTTGAAAAATCAGTTGTTCACATGAACAACTCAAAAAAATACTAATTGTTCACATGGAATAATTTGAGTTCAGAGCTTTGTTTTGGATCTTCACGTTTAGTGTCTGCTCGTTTTAAGTTGAAAGTAATCGAAAGGGACAAGACGCCCGAAACAACCGAAGGAGAAATTATGACTCTTGTGAAGAAACTATTGTCTGCCGCCCTACTTACACTTTCTGTTACTGCATTTGCTCAGGATGACATCTCTTTAGGTATTCCTGGTTATGGTGGTAACGGTTGTCCGGCAGGCTCAGCTTCGGTCACACTTTCACCAGATGCGAAATCACTTTCAATTATTTTTGATCAATTCATAACTGAGGCTGGCCCTAATGTGGGCAAAACACTGGACCGGAAAGCGTGCAACATTGCCATTCCGGTCCACGTTCCACAGGGCTACAGTATCTCCATCATTGCTGTTGATTATCGTGGATTCGTTTCACTACCAAGAAACGCTACCGCCCGACTGCAGGCAGAATACTTCTTTGCCGGCATGCAGGGACCTCGCTTCATTAAAGATTTTCGGGGGATTCAGAATAGTGATTACACCTTCAATAATACTCTCGGTGTAGCCGCTTCAGTATGGTCACCTTGTGGAGCTGATGTAAATCTTCGAGTGAATGCTAATATGATGCTTCAAAACCGCGGCTTTGAAGATGCTATGGCAACAGTCGATTCTGCGGATGTAAGCGCAGGAATTGTTTATCAAATACAATGGAAACGTTGCATGTAATGGGTAAACCCATAACTTCAGCTTCCTTGTGGAAACATGGTAGCTACCTCGAAAGAGGTGGCTTTATTTTGAACAGGATTTTGTCATGATACTTTCCCCTGCTCAGGCCTGAGAACATAACAGACTGCTGGAATCTGTTGATGAGCCTAGGAATTTTTTATAAAAAGTCTGTAAGGGCCCTTTGAGGGGCCCTTTTTTGTGATTTTATGTGTGGGGAAATTATAGAAGATAAAAATAATTGGCTTTTCATAGAGTGCTTTTTCTCCGTTTAAAGATTACAAATATAAGTTACTTACTTCAGAAAACTTTTCACTTTCCCATTTGCCTGAAATCTTTGTCGGCCTTTCCAGAACCTTGGCTTTTTGTACCACTTTTCCTCAAACTAAATTTTTCACTGCCGCCGTCGTCGCAAGAGTGTCGCAATTTGGGACTTGTTGAACAAATTGTGAATGAACAAAAATGCTTCTGATCAAAAAAATTCTTCTACAGAGGATCCAGATGTTCAAAACGACAGCTTTGATTTTTGTCATTTTATCTCTTTTTCCTTGCTGTGATGCTGATCGTAAAGTTTCAAAACAATTGGAGCAGATCATTAAAAGTGCTAACTCTTCTGTTTCAGAATTCAAAGTGAGTCTGAAGATGATTGATTTTGATCAGAATCAGGAACAAAAAGTCCTTAAAGCTGCGGAACTGATCAGAAAGGTCATTACCTCCGAGAAGTTCAGGATGCGTGTTTTGAACCACAAATTTAACGGACAGAAAGCTTTTGCGGATAACGAAGGTCTGACCAATGCCCAGATTTATAAAAAGATTTTAGAGGGGGCCGAGACTATTAGGCCAGGCAAAGATCATGAGATGGATATGGTGCTTCTAACTTATTATGAGGATGCCATTACTATCGGCTATACCTATCCCAACACTAGAAATGTCTGGATGAACACAAAGTATCTGAATCGTTATAATCCAGTTCAGATTACCGGAAATATGATGCATGAATGGCTGCACAAGCTAGGCTTCTCTCACCCGGTTAAGAATACTCCTGAGCGACGTTTCTCAGTTCCCTATGCGGTTGGATACATCATGCAGAGGTTGGCCCGGTCAGAATATCAGGAATAAAAAAAGGCGCAGTTTCCTGCGCCTTCCTAATAAAATAATTTTTTTAAAATTACTTAGTAGCCTTGAACCAACAAGTTGGACGTAGACCAGTGGTGTGGCCGTTAGCCGAGTGACAAGTACCAGTCACTTCATTTTTCTGAGAAACATCTTCGCGGAAGTCTGCTTCACAGATTGAGCCCTGGAAATATGTATCTAGACGACATTGATATGCAGGGTGACCATGGTTAGTTGTTGTAACTGCAGCTGTGTCAGGAGTATCGAATTTTGGATCTGGCTTAGAACGTAGAGCTGCGAATAGACGAGCTACAGACATACCCGCCATACCTGTACGGATACAAAGATTCTTTTCATCTTTGTTTGGGTGAGCTTTTGCACAACCAGCAACCAGCGTCTCTGGAGCATTAAGAGTTGCAACTACGGCACCGTTATCATCGTTTAGGAAAGTTTTACGAAGACACTTAAGGACTGCGAAATAATCAGACTGACCTTCGTTTGATGCCCAAGTATTCATAAAGCCAGTGTACTTTGGCGCTCCACCCATGTGGTGACCGATTTCGTGACAAAGAACCAGAGCGAATCCATCTTCAGTAATCGTTTCGTGACGGGCGAGACCACCGAACATGTTTACGTTCCAGGTTGAACCAGAGCGTGAAGCGTTAGCGTTTACAGTTCCGTCAGTCCATTTACGAGCGATTTTGAGTTTTCCGCCCATTTCAGCAGCAAGCTTAATGTATGTCGGCTCGATTTTATCGATGACACCGTTGAATTGAGCTTCAGTCAGACCGCCGAAACGTTTTGCACCAACTGGAATGTACAGATCGTTGTCTTCAACGATTCCGCTTTTTCCATCTTCGCTACAAGCGAAAGCGGCAGTTGAGAAAATTAGCATGAGAGAGAAAAAAAGAGTTTTCATGAGCACTTCCTTGTTATCAAAATTCTGGCCCTATTCCATTTCCGTAGTCTAGGCAGAGTAAGTTTTTGTTATGAAGAGAGGAAAAAGCATATCAGTAGAAAAATGCTCATGTAAAAGAAGATTTCTCAGGAAGCTGTTGATAAGTGTTGATTGTAAGTCTTTGAAAGATTGCTGAGTGCTTGACATGAAAGCTCTAGTATTCCTCGGGCTGACCTTTGAAATGCTTATTTATTGCAGCCTTAGCATCAGAGAAATCATGACCCTTGGAGATGAGGAATCTCAAAACCTTGTCCCGCAGCTTGAAGAGTTCCTTGGGGTCTTTGGGAATTTCTTTGGATCGTAGCTTCTTTTGCACCAGCTTCTCTAAACTTTCGTCATCGCTAAAACCTAGCTCTTGAGAAACCATTTCAAATTCTTCATCTTCGAATGTGAGTTTCTCCATTGATCCGCGTTTGCGGATCTTGTCTTCGGATTCACCCTTCATCATCCATTTGCGGATGAATAGACGTCGGTAAGCTTCTTCTCTAAGAAGACCTTTGGCTTTGAGTTTCACCAACGCCTCATCAATCATGTGAGGCAGATTTTGCGGCTTGGAGCGAAGTTTCTGACGGAGTTTGTATTCAGAGTAATCCTGGCGTGCCAGAAGATGGATGCAGTAGTTATAGATGCGGCGGACATCGCCCGTCTCCTCAGAGAGAACGGATGTGCCTTTGGCCTGGGAAATTTTTTGTTTTAGGGATTCGACATCGTCGTTCATAGAATGAAGAAGGGGGCCGAAGCCCCCTTAGTTTTATTGCTTGATTGTTTTCTTAGCAGGAGCTTTCTCTTCTTTGATTTCGCCGGTTGCCATATCAATGTTAGAAGTATCGGCTTTTGCAATTCCGTGCTTCTCCAATACTTTCTTACGGATTTCGGCCATTAGTTCTTGATTAGTCTTCAGCATTTCTTTTGAAGCTTCACGGCCCTGACCAAGTTTCGAATTATTATATGAGTACCAAGCGCCGGCTTTCTCAACGATACCTTCGTTAGCAGCGACGTCCAGTAGATCGCCTTCTTTAGAAATGCCCTGCCCGTACATGATGTCGAATTCAACTTCACGGAAAGGAGGAGCAACTTTGTTCTTAACAATCTTCACTTTCGTGCGGTTACCGATAACTTCTTCGCCATCTTTCAGAGCACCTGTACGACGGATATCCATACGAACTGAAGCGTAGAATTTAAGAGCGTTACCACCAGTAGTTGTTTCCGGGTTACCGAACATAACACCAATCTTCATACGAAGCTGGTTAATGAAGATAACAGTACAGTTAGAGCGAGCAATAGAACCGGTTAGTTTACGAAGGGCCTGAGACATCAAACGAGCTTGTAGACCCATGTGTGAGTCACCCATGTCGCCTTCAAGTTCAGCTTTCGGCGTTAGAGCAGCAACAGAGTCAACGATCAGAAGGTTAACAGCACCTGAGCGAACCAGCATATCGGTGATCTCAAGAGCTTGTTCACCAGAATCTGGCTGAGAGATCAAAGTATTTGGAACATCAACGCCTAGCTTTGCAGCGTAAACAGTGTCCAGGGCGTGTTCAGCATCGATAAAAGCAACAGTCCCACCAGCTTTCTGACATTCAGCTGCGATATGAAGAGTAAGAGTCGTTTTACCAGAAGATTCAGGGCCGTAGATTTCGATGATACGGCCTTGAGGGATACCACCTACGCCTAGGGCAAGATCAATACCAAGTGAGCCAGTAGAGATCGCTGGAATTTTTTCTGCAGCATCAGCTGAATCCAGACGCATGATAGCGCCTTTGCCGAATTGCTTTTCAATTGTTGAAAGCGCGAGATCCAGGGCTTTTTTCTTGTTAGCAGCATCAGTTGTGTTGACGTGGTTTAGGGACATGAGGTTCTCCTTCTCTCTATAAAATAAAATTTGCAGGTGTGTGTTGTTATTAAAACGCTAACATCCACCCAGGTTTAAGACAACGCTTTTCCTGCAATTTTTACGGAAAATTTACGGATGCCTAAGAATTTGAATTATTTAACTAATTGCTGCTATGGATTATAAAAACTTCTGGGCTAAAAGAGTAATAATTCCTGCATACACTCCACTTATTACATCATCAGTAATGGTGCCGACACCGTGATGTAACCGATCAAAGTAGGAAGCTGGCCATATCTTAATTATGTCGAACATCCGAAAACTTGCGAAGACTAAAAATAAAGTGTGGAACTCAATATTCATGACGAACGCCCAAGTAATAAGCATTCCAATAACTTCATCAATAACAATCCATTGCGGATCTTTGAGAGAATATTTCTCTTGGACTTTTTGGGTTACCATCACCGCTGCGATATAAAGCAAAATAATAAGTGCGATTAAACTATAAATATTGATTTCGAGATAATGCAGAAGAAAAATTAATGGAAGCGTTGCAAGGCTTCCAAAAGTCCCTGGAGCTTTCGGAACTTTACCAGTGAAAAACCACGATAGAAATAGAGTGGTGAGTATAGAGGGGCCCTGAATTTTTTGCTCTTTCATAGAATTGACGCTAGTTTGCCTTTGTTTAAATCTAAACTCGAATGCAGAGATTGGCAAAATATGACCCAACGTCCAAGTTATCTTGGTGAATACGCTTTCAATTGGGAAACCTTCGATGTGGTTTGCAGTGGCAAATCGTCTCTTGATGCCAAAAACTATCTAACTGAACTCTACGATAAATCTCAGGTCTCTAACTTTTTGTACGGATATGGTTTTAATATCAATGATCCGGTTGAAAGTGCGGAGTTGTTTGGGATTTTTCAGGAAGCTCTGCAATTTATCAAACGCTACTTCCTAAAAGAAGGGAACCCCGAAGGTCTTGACCTGAGAGTTCCAAATTATCTTTATAGCATTACGAATATTTCGGAGCTGTTTTTAGCTGCTACCGGTAATTCGAGTTTCAAGCTTAAAACCGAAGAATCTCTTTGGGCCGGCGTCATCTTGAAAGTCATGCATACCATCCTGCATGCGGATAAAGATCTCCGATATCGCTATTTTTCTACAGTCCAGCAACAGATCTTCGATCGTTTCTATAAGTTCATTCATCGGGATGAAGAGAATCGACTATTTTTGAGAAATGAAGGTGGAGTTTCTATTCCTCTCTATGATTTTCAAACAAAAGCGAAGAAAACCCGAGACTCAATCATTATTAAGCTCCTGCATAAGCAAGAAAACGTAGCCGAAGAGCTTTTTGACAGAATTGGTGTTCGAATTATTACTTATAATAAACTCGACGCCCTTCGGGTGATTAAGTTTCTGCATAGTAATTATGTCATCATGATCAACAACATCAAGCCGAGCCGTTCGCAGAATACTCTGGTGGATCTTGGTTTGTTACGCAAACGTGTCTTTGGGTTATATCGGGATGCTATTCGTAATCAATTATCAGAAGATGATTTCTATCAAAAACTAAATGCACTCATCTCAGACTCCGCTCCGGGCAATGCTCATGCAGATAAAAATGTTCATTCTTCGGATGAGTACCGTGCGATTCATTTCACGGGTCGACAACTTATCAAATATCGTAACCCTTTCATGAGTTCTTTTAACGAAGTTCGTAAGCTGGCATTGAAGGACAAAGAAAGCGCTCTTGCTCAGGCATTGTTAGGATTAGATACTTCTGCTATTTCCCGGGATGTGCGCTTTTTCTATCCGTTTGAAGTTCAGATTACCGATTACGAAAGTCATCTCAAGAATACTCAGGGTGAGGCTTCCCATCAGGAATACAAAAGAGCACAGCTTCGCTCGGCTATGAAACGAATCTTTAAATCGATTCTGGAAATAAAAGAATCTAAGAACGATTAATCTTTTTAGTTAAGAACAGATCAATCCTCTCATTTATGAGTTCCGGAAAGTCAGCTTGTGGCACGTGGGATCCATCCACCAGAAAATAAGTTTCAGATTGGGGCAGCAAGCTTGCGAGAGTTCGTTGCAGGTGGTTTGGGATGACATTATCTTTTTGTCCGCCAATGATCAGTGACGGAACTTTCATTTGCTCCAGGCTCGAGGCAATATTCTGACGAGTCATTTCGGCAAACAACTGAAAGAATACTTCTGGGCCCAATTGACCAACGCGATTAAGATAAATTTCGATGAATTCTTTCGAGACTTTCATTTTGTTAAATCCCGTGGTGTGGATGATTTCTCGTACCACCGGATTTAAGCCACTCGCTGTCCAGAGCTTTTTCATGACATCCGGATACTTCTCCAGTCCCGCTACTGCGAAAGGAGTGATAAATTCCATGATGTTTGAGTCAAACATAACATCATTGACTGCCATGAATGTCCCTGAGATGAGAACCATTCCACTTACGAGTTCTGGAAAATCTTTAGCCAGCTGAAGAGTGACGTTTACACCCATAGAGTGTCCGAGCATAACAGCTTTCTGAATCCCAAGATACTGGCAGAGATCGTTTATATCTTTTGCCAATTGTGGAAATGTGATTTTTTTAACATCATTTTTACCTGATGATTGAAAATGACCACGATAATCATGCACCAAGATCTGGTAGCCTTTATTATCAAAAAAATCTAACTGAAATCTCCAGTGATGATTACTGCAGACCAGTCCATAGTTGAAAACCAATACTGGCCTTGCGGGGTCTAAGACTGAAAAGTTTTTCAGATAAAAAATCTGTTCATGATCTTCGGTTTTAAAAAAGTTTGCGTCGTTGAACTTAAACATAGCTATTTCATCATCTTGCCGAGCTTCTCAATGACGGCCAGGCGTGGAGAGTTTTCTTCGATCAACTTATTAAGTTTCTCATCCAAGATAGATTTTTTAGTTTTAAAATCAGTTTCCTGAAAATTTAGTACCTTGAAACTAGTTGATCCAATCGTGATTATTTGACTCGCTTTGATTTTCCTGATGGTAGATGAGCGCTTGCCATCGATTAAATAAGTTTCAACACCATTCTGGGGATGGAGAATCAAATCTTTTTCTACAACTTCAATCATTACATGGGAATCTAGTAATGAAGGATCGTTGATATTTAAACTGACACTATTACGACCCAAGTAAAGCTGATTCTGAAAGAACTCAAACTTATTCAGGACATTTTTGTCAGGGCTGGCAGTTATTTCCAGTAATATCATCTTCGACCTCTCTAAATAGTATCGAGGATTTTTTGATCTTTTGCGAGTTTTTCAAAAATAGGGGCGAGGAGTGCCGGCTGCTCAACTTTTAGCTTCTCAATATCCTGGACGACCTGCTCTAGTATCGCAGTATGAGTCAGAAAGTTGGCCAGTTTTTTGGTGCTGACGCTTCCTGATTGATCTACTCCAAATAAATCCCCTTCACCGCGGAACTTCAGGTCTTCTTCGGCAATCACAAACCCATCTAGGTTCTTCTCAATAACTTCCAAACGCTGGTACGACTCAGGAGCAAGCTCTTTATCTAACACAAGAAAACAAAAACCTGGCTTTTCACCACGTCCTACACGACCACGAAGCTGATGGAGTGAGCTGAGTCCAAAGCGTTCAGGGTTATAGATACTCATGATAGTGGCGTTAGGAATGTTAATCCCAACTTCAATGACACTGGTAGAAATTAGAATATGAATTCTCTGCTCGCGAAAATTCTGAACAACTTTTTCTTTTTCTTCCGCTTTCATCTGTCCATGAAGCATTTCCACCTTGAATCCGCGAAACTGATCCTGATATTTTATAAGACTGTCTTTCACATTTTGAATATCAGCTGTTTCACTTTCTTCAATGGCTGGAAAAACAAAATAGGCTTGTTCTCTTTGCATTAATCGGGATTTCACAAACTCAATATACTTAGCGTAGTTTACCTTTTCAGTAATTCTCGTCTTAATCCCTTTACGTCCAGCCGGCATGGTTTTGATTGATGAAATATCCAGATCTCCATATTGAGCAAGACTTAAGGTGCGAGGAATTGGAGTGGCGGTCATGATGAGAGAATGTGTCCCTTCTCCCTTTGCCACTAGTCGCAGGCGTTGTTCCACTCCGAATTTATGCTGTTCATCGATGATAGCAAGTCCGAGCTTCTTAAAGACTACGCTATCCTGAAAAAGTGAATGGGTCCCTATGAGGATCTGAGTCGTACCGCTTTTGATGTTGTTCAGTATAATTTTCTTTTCTTTAGCTTTGGTTGACCCAAGCAGGAGCTCGATGGGAAGCCCAGGTGCTAATTGTTTAAAAGATTCAAAATGTTGCTGGGCCAGAGCTTCTGTTGGACACATGAGTGCAACTTGAAATCCCTGTGAAGTGATGATTCTGGAGGCAAGATAGGCCACAATCGTTTTCCCGCACCCCACATCTCCCTGAACCATTCTCATCATGGGATGACCAGAGCTGAGATCTTTCAGGATGTCATGAAAGACTTTGTCCTGATCATCAGTCAGTTTGAATGGTAAGGATGATTTTAGATTAGATAATTCCTTATCATTAGTCTTGAATTTCGGAGCATCTTTTTTCTTTATGTATTTTCTTCGGGTTTGAATTTTCAGTTGATCATTTAAGAATTCTTCGTAAATAAGGCGTTCTTCAGCTTGATCTTTCAGCTTCGGCGTAAATTTTTCAGGATTCATTCGACCATGAATGATTTTAAATGCTTCACCCAAAGAAAGTTTTTTGTCATACCCGAGTTCTGGCAGGGTTTGTGGGACTTTCTCCCACAGACATGGTGGGATCAACTCAAATAATTTTTTGAAAGTACTTCCCGGCAATTTATTAACTGTCGGATACTCCATAATGTATGGTGAAATCTCATCTGAGGTTAGGATCTGCGGATTGATGACTTGTTTTTGAGCTTTAAACTCCTGAACTTGTCCCATGAAATTGATGTGATCCAGTGCCTCGATTTGTTTTTTCTGATTGGGATAAAGATTAAACCACCTCAGACTCAGAGTTTCTGAGGACAGATCATCTTTGAGTACCACGAATCCATTGTACAAAAGGATATTGCCTTTGCCGCGTCTTCCAAAGGCCGGTCTGATTTCGGTATGGATGATTTTTCCACTGCCTCTGAAAAACTGATTTATCAAGGCTTCTCTGAATGGCGCTGGACCGGGTGCTTTATGAATACGTAGCGGAAGAATCCAGAGGAGATCGGATAACTTTTCAATACCAGCTTCCGAAACCTTTTCTAATGTAGGAGAAGGTTTTTTTCCGCGGGCCAGGGATAAGACTGGAGAGTTCCAGCTAATCTCAATTGTATTTGATGGAGAGGACTTCATAGGTCAAGTCACCTTTAGGGGCCTTAACAATGACCTCATCTCCTTGTTCTTTTCCAATGAGGGATTTCCCTAAGGGAGAATTGAAAGAGATTTTCTTGGGATCATGGATGGCTTCATCTTCACCCACTAACTGAAATGTGAGTTCGATGTCTTTTTGGTGATCATGCAATGTAACAGTAGCACCAAAAACAATTTTATCAGTATTCATGTGGCTGACATCAATTACTCTGGCACGTGCCAGTTTACTTTGAAGGTCCATGATCCGGCCTTCGATGATTGACTGCCGCTCCTTGGCTGCGGCATATTCTGCGTTTTCTTTTAAATCACCAAGTTCGCGGGCTTCCTGAATGGCCTGCTTGATGGCTTCACGTTCAACGCGGATGAGCTGATTCAACTCATCTTCCAGTAGCTTCTTACCATATACAGTCATCGGACAGTCACTCATATCAATCCTTCAATTACTTCTTAAAGAGGGCAGCAGCTTTGGCCAAAGCATCCTGACGTTGTTTTTCAGCATCGTTTGCGCCAGCACCAAACTTATAATAATCGCAGAAATTTGCCTTCTCTTTTTCAGTGATTCGGTCCGCATTTGTTTCGCGGCATTCGTTATAGGCCTTCGGATCATAAAATTGGCAGTTCTTGCAGGACCGGATATCTGCCATACAATGAGGACAAGTATCTGAGCGACCCACCATAACCTTGAAGGTATCAGAGAGGGGTTTTCCGCATTTAAAACAATTGGCCATTTAAAACTCCCTGCCCACACCGATTCCGACACCGGAACCATCATCTGTGGGAGCAAAGAAAATCCTAGGGGTATTTCGTTTGTTATATTCCTCAATAGATTTTAAAAGTAAATACTCGTTATTGAACTGGTTGGTTTTAGAAATAAGATAACTTACTCCGATCAAAGTTGCGCCGCCAAATAATAGGAAGTTTCGATTCGTAAAAGTTTCTGAATCACCGGCATTGGTACGCAAAAGACCACCCAAAATCATCGCACTTCCCAAGGTGCTCATGGCAGCACCTTTCCAGGTAGGTCGCAAATTATCCTGGTATTCATCCAGTAATTCCCGAGCGATCTGATCTTTTTCCAGGTAGTAACGAAGTCCTTCGCCTCGATTGGAACTGCTCACATCCACCAGCACTTCCTGATAGTTGATGGTCGCCACCCGGCTACAGGTTTCCGCCGGCCAGAGAGGCAGGGAAATAAAGATGGATAAAATTAGTAAGGTACGCTTCATCATAAGCGGTAAAATATGCTTCTAAGTTCTGGTTTTTACGAAACTGCCTTTCTATCTTACCATAAAATAAACAAAGCCAGAGCTATAATTATGGATCTCATCCGCACCGGCATCGGCATTACTAAGACCATTAAAAACGTCGCTCGATTTCGAGAGATTCTCACTGTTTTATCTCGTCACGGATTTTCTGAACTCATTGTGAAATCAGGTTTGGATAAAGTGATCCCCGGTTTTGTACTGCCGGCCAGAGTTTCGCAATTAAAACGCGAAGATTTATCTAATGATGAATGGTGGCAAATTTTTGGTTCCCAACTAAGAGCAAGTTTTGAGGAACTAGGACCAAGCTTCATCAAGTTAGGACAGCTTCTCGCGACCCGTGAAGATATTCTTGATCCCGCTATGATTAAGGAGCTTAAGCTCCTGCAAAACAAAGTAAAAGGGATTCCATTCGAAACTGCCCGCGAGGTCATCGAAAGTAATCTCGGTAAGAAAATTCATGAAGTCTTTTCTCATTTTGATGAAAAGGCTATTGGAACTGCCTCTATCGGTGTTGTTTACAAAGCGGAGCTTCTATCTGGAAAAAAAGTTGTAGTTAAAGTTAAACGACCAAATATTGCTAAGACTATAAATACTGATTTCGAAATTCTTCTCTATATCGTTGAGAAACTTGAAAAGGCTTCATTAGATATCCGCTTCCTCGGCCTTTCCAAGATGATCAAAGATTTCTTCAAATCAACCCAGAATGAGCTGAATTTTCTGATTGAAGCTCAGAACTGCGAACGGTTGAAGAAAAATCTGGATACCATTGATAAAGAAGGCTTTTTAGTGGTTCCTAAGGTTTATCGGGAATTCACAACTCAGGAAGTCTTAGTCCTGGAATACCTTGATGGAAAGCCATTCAACGAATTCCATTCATTGGAGCAGCTTGGTCCCAAAGTTGTTGATCGACTACTTCAAAGTGTTGAGCTTTTCACTCATACACTTTTAGCTGACGGCTTCTTTCACGCTGATCTTCACGGCGGAAATTTCTTTGTCCTGCCGGATGATAAAATTGGCTTAATTGATTTTGGACTGATGGGGACACTGAGCAAGAAAAATCGGGCCAACCTGGTGGCCATTATCTACGCTCTGGTCACTCATAACTTTGATAATCTGGTATATGAATTTCTGGAAGTTGCTGAGTATGAGAAAATTCCTGATCATGATGAGCTCATCCGGGACATTAAGGATGCCATCTCACCATATCTGGGCTTGAGTGTAAAAGAAACCAACATGTCTGAGTTGGTTCGCAATCTGATTAAGACTCTAAGTAAGCATGAATTGTATCTTCCACGTGAGTGGTTCATCATTTTCCGTGCTCTTATGACATTAGATGGGGTAGGGAAATCAATTGGACTCGATTTAAATATCTTCAACATTCTGGAAAAAGATCTGGATAAACTTGTGGGGAGAGTTACTTTCTCAGAAAAATTCTCAGGAAGAGCTAATGTGGGTGGCTAAAGACGTCATCAGCTCTCTTCGAATTGTTCCCAAGCATATTCGTTGGTTTCTGAAAGAAGTTTCGAGTAACAATTACGCTATTGATCTCAATATCAAACAAATTGATCATCTGGCCAAGAGCTTGAACAGGTCCTTCTATCAGTTGGGACTTTCTTTTCTTGCTTGCGTCTTTATACTCTGCGGATCGCTCTTCGTGCGAAACGTGAATGTGGTTTCACTTTATGATATTCCTATCCTGAGCTGGATATTCTGGGCCTTTGCTGCTTATCTTTTAGTTCGGATTACGACTTTACGTCGTTATTAAATCCAGTTTTCTCATAGTTCCCAGATAGATCTTACGACTTATCCAGATAGCAAATAAAGAGAATATAAAATTTGTAATGTAGGGAGACCAGCTGCCTAGGCCAATAGCATTTATCCCAAGCCAGAGATTTGTCATCAAAGCGGAGGTGATAGGAACTAGTAAACTTTCTTTTGCCACGTTCTTCTTACCAGATACTTTTCTCAGTATCATGAACGAACTCATGGCGATGGTGTGACAAAATGCCACAACTCCCAGGCACATCAGAGATGAAACAATTAATAGATCCAAGTCTGCTGCTTGTTTCTGAAAAATAAAAAACTGCAGCTCAATATAAATGGCATAAAAGAGAGCGATGGAGAGAGAAGACTTGGCTGCATAGACGAAGACAGCGTGGACATATTGGTTGAATTTCATATACTGACAAGTCCGCTGATGAAGATGGGTTTCAAATCTCCTAGCTCTTCAAATGGACCAGGTCCAAAGACACCTCTCAGAAACTCTTCAGTTTCCAGTCCCAGGAGCTCATCCTGAAAATGAAAGTAAACTTCTTGTTTCATGGGATTGATATCTTCAATTTTCATTTGGTTCTTAGTGTAATTGCCAACAAGATTGGCAAACAAGCGAGGGTCGGCCGGTGCCATAAAAAACTGATACTGTGCCTCCGACTCATCTTGAGAAGGTGCCCCGGTCCAGACCTTACCATAAGGTCTTATCTCAGTTATGAGTTCCGCAAGTGACCCTCTAGAGCCATATTCGTAGATTACATCCTGGAGATCCTGTCCTTTGTTCATGAAAAAATATGATGTAATGACAGAGTTAGTGGTTTTGATAAATAAGTCAGCAGAGCTGATTTTTGTGAGCAGTTTCCAGTCTTCTAAGTTCCTTTGTGGAGAAACATAAAAGGATTGAAAGCTCATTTGGTAGAGTTTATCTACTTCTTTAAGTTGTGTTTCGTTAAGAGCTGCAAGCTTGGTTTTAGTGTAGGATTCTGACCCGGAGGACTGAGATATTTCATACTGTGAACCGCAGAGATGAAATCCAAACTTTTTATAAAGCTTTTCCTGATCACTCCAAAGAATGAAACAGGCGACATCACTTCTTTTTTCAGCGATTACATCCTGCATGAGTTCCTGGAAAAAACCTTCACCACGCCTGGCTTCATCAACAGCAATTCCCCCCAGCATAGCGACAGGAACAGTTAGAAAATTTCTCTCGCAAACACCTATATGCGCGAGCACTTTCTCATTCTCAATTTTGATAAAACAATTGTGCCAGTTGCTCTCATCTATCAGTGGGGCAAAATCCTGGGCAAAGCTATGTGGCTTTTGATAGTGAAAAGACTTTTCTATCAAGGAAAGAGTAGCGGAGTACAGTTGAGGGGCAGCTTTTAGCGTAGTTATGGTCATAGTTCATTATCCTGGCTTTAATTCTTTTTGCCTCGGCAATATTTTCCCCATCTTAGAAAAGACATCAAAATCAGGGGGTTAGGTTGTGTTTTTGGGTAGTGTAAAGATTTTTTACAAAAAAACTAAAGTCATTTCGTGCATTGTCGAAAAGTTAAGCATGAACGCCACCAATGGCTTTCATCGCTCCTCTCACGGATTGAGAACGAGTGAAACCCAATCAAGGAGGATTTATGGGTTTACGTATCAACACTAACGTTTCTTCGCTAAATGCGCAGAGGAACTTAGGTCAAACTAAAAACGCTCAGCAGAAAGTGCTCGAGCAATTGTCTTCTGGTCAGCGTATTAACCGTGCTGGTGACGATGCTGCCGGTCTCGCCATCTCTGAAAACCTGAAAGCACAGATCAGAGGTCTAGGACAAGCTGAAAGAAACGCGCAAGACGGTGTTTCACTTGTGCAGATCGCTGAAGGTGCCTTAGCTGAAGTCGGAAACATTATGATCCGTCTCCGCGAACTAGCAGTACAAGCTGCTTCTGATACCATCGGGCCAACAGAACGTAAGTTCCTTAACGTGGAATTTGAACAGTTAACTTCAGAAGTAGATCGTATCGCGAACTCTACTGAATTTAACCGAGTTCCTCTGTTGAATGGTACCGGTTCGGTGTTTGATATCCAGATCGGAACCCGAAATGATCCTTTGTCTGACCGTTTGACCTTCGATGCTTCATCGGCGGACGTAAACGTTGCAGCCCTAGGTCTGAACCTGGCCTCTGTTTCGGATAAGATCTCTGCCCAGAACTCTCTGGCCGCAATCGACCAGGCAATTCAGCAGGTTTCTGGTATCCGAGCTGACTTCGGTGCTCTACAGAACCGTCTTCAGTCGACGATTAACAACATCCAGATCTCGAATGAAAACTTGTCAGCTGCGAATTCCCGAATCCGTGATGCAGACATTGCTTCAGCGACTTCTGAGTTAACTAGAACGAATATTCTGATGCAAGCAGGTACTTCAGTATTGGCACAAGCGAACCAGTCTACGACGAACGCTCTTAGCCTTATTAATGCCGCTTCTCAGGGGTAAGAAATTACTCCTGAGGCTTAGGCCTTAAGAAATTGATACTGATGTAAAACGAATCCTGCAAAACTTGATAGTGGGTGTGTGTACTAGCAAGTTGATTTTAAGGGTAACTGTTTTTTAGAAAAACAACAACCGGGTGACAAGATGTCCCCAACTGAACATGGAGGTTCACAATGACAACAAAGGACTAAACAATGGGAATGAGAATTAATACGAACGTTTCGAGCATTGCTGCTCAACGTGCTTTAGGAATTACGAAGAATAACTTGGACAATAACCTTAGGAAGTTGTCCAGCGGTGAACGGATAACTCGCGCGGCTGACGATGCGGCTGGATTGGCGATCAGTGAAAAACTGAAAGGCCACATCCGAGGACTCAGACAAGCTAAAAGGAACTCAGATGACGGCGTATCACTTATTCAGACAGCAGAAGGTGGCCTCAACGAGATATCTAACATCATTATTCGACTCAGAGAGCTTGCAGTACAAGCAGCCTCTGATACTGTTGGCGATACTGAGAGAGGTTTCTCAGACATTGAATTCCAGAACCTCAAAGATGAGATTGAACGTATCTCAAAGAGTTCAGAATTCAATGGCAGAAAGCTTCTCGATGGTACAGGCGGTTTGGTTGAAGTACAGGTCGGGATCCACAATGATCCAACACTTGACCGGATTAAGTACGACTCAGCTCAAACAGATGCCACTCTTGAAACGCTTGGAATCTTTGCTGAATCCATTGCGAACAAAGAAGGCGCACAGCTATCATTGGCAAAACTTGACGATGCATTGGTTCGCATCAATGGAACTCGGGCCAATCTCGGTGCACTACAGAACCGTCTGCAATCGACCAGTAACAACCTGGCGATCACAGAAGAGAACTTTAGTGCCGCAAACTCAAGGATTCGCGATGTAGATATCGCATCAGAAACAGCAGATCTGACTAGGAATAACATCCTATCTCAGGCAGGTGTTTCAGTGCTAGCTCAGGCGAACCAGTCGACGAACGCAGCCCTTAAGCTGATTGGCTAAAAACACACCCACTTACCTTCCCCCGAATGGGGGAAGGTTTCTTTTTTTTATTTTGTGCTAAACTAACGGCATGAAAAAAACTGTTCTTATCTTTGGCATCTCTTCCTTTGTCGGATCTAACCTCGCACTGCTGCTAAAAGACGATTTCCGTATTATTGGCACTTACTTCAAAACTCCAGTGGAAATCCCGGGTATCACCTGTCTTCCATGCGACGTTCTCAAAAAAGATTATGTCTCTAACCTGATTGGTATATTTAAACCAGACTTTACCATTTATGCCGTTGGTATGAGCTCGCTAACTGAATGCAAAATGTATCCTAAACAGGCCGATGCACTTAACAGTGTAGGAGCTGTAAATACCTGTACCGCCTCTGAACGTTATGGTTCAAAGTTCATCTATCTATCCTCTTCTTACGTTTTGGGAGGAGAGGATCAGCTCTATAAAGAGGGCGAGGTTCCTTTTCCCAATACGGTTTATGGAAACACGCTTTCTGCGACTGAATTTTATATCCAGCGATCCTGCCTAAACTACCTCATCTTAAGAAGCGCTCCCCTTTATGGACGCAGCTACGGTCCTAATCATCCGAATTGGCTTGAGCTTTTGCAGACTGCCTTTGCACACGGGCAACCAATCCCGGCCGATGATTCAGTCGTTACAGGTTTCCTAGATGTGGTTATTTTTGGAAGAGTTCTGAAGACGTTTCTCAGTGCTCCTATCACCAATCGCCTGTTTCAGGTTTCATCCAGAGATTTTATGTCACGCTATGAGTTTGCTCGTCTGGTAGCAAAACATTTCCATAAAGATGAAAATCTCATCCAAAGAGTTTCTGGGACGTTTCCTATTGATAAATCCAATAACAGGATGGGTAATAAAATTTCGTCTGCTTATTTTTTCAAGATGGATACTTTCAACGCAGAAGATTTTCTGAGCCTGACCTTTCCTTCAGTTGAAGAGTCTTTGGAGCTAACCTTCAAAAGATTATCGGTTTAACGGGATGAGTTTTTAATGAATTCTGTAAGGTAGTACTTAACCAGCGGTTCGATCTCTACCGGCTCACCCTGAAATCTCCAGGTGATATTATTGAATGGGCCAACATGGGCTTTGATTTCATGGATAGCATGCACAGACTGATTTTCATTCGCCAGGCGAGCCGCAAATAAGCCCCCGTTATTGGAAAGAAAGCCAATACTGATTACATCCGGAGATCTGCGAGCAACAATTAGCTTTAAAGAATTTCGGAATAAAATGAAATCATTAACAGTGTTTGAAATACGGAAAACTTTGATCGCTCGAGATGTGTCGCGGTTGCTTCGGTACTGATTGAAAAGAGCAACGTAAAATTCAAAGCGATCTTTTAGTTTATTGACGAAATTCAACGAAGATTCTTCAAGCAAGGCTTGAGTATTTAAATGATCGTTGAAACGAATGATCCCTGACTCCTCCATGTTCACTTCTTCAAGTGCCAGAGATTCAATCCAAGAAACATTTTGATAATCATTTACGTTGATGTAGTCCATATTTTAATTGTTTGGCTTCAGAGCGATAACGTCAAGAAAAATGAAGCTAGTCAGTGAGGAGAAGGGAAGAAGAAAGGAAAAAGAGGTCCGGTAAAGCGGTTTACGGTTTCGCGCCCCTAGTAGACTAGGTGGGCGCAATTAGTAATCACTTTAGGCTTCTCACATTCTGGCCTAATACTAAACCAGGCAAGCTTGCACACCGTGATCAGGGACCGCTCCCGAATTTAAAATCGTAGGGGCGAAACATAATTAGCTTTCCCCGGACCCATACTTATCATATCGCATTTTATGTTCCCTGTTCAGAGGCAAGTTTCGACAAAAGTTGGCAGTGATCTTTTTCCAGGTTTTAATATTTTTAAGTAGTTAGGAAAGCAAGAGGAAAATCTAAGCATTAGTGCTGTGATGTGTTATAATTTTAAAAAAGAATGTCTCTGGAACTAAAGTTTTTCGGGAATCATGACGATAAGCCCTAAGTATCCTTTAAGGGGGAATTTATGAAGCAAAAGATTATTGCTTACTTAAAAGATGAAAGCGGGCAGACATCTACTGAGTACATCCTACTCGTAGCCGTTGCTGCAGCCATCGTTATTAAGTTCAAGGCGCAGATTGAAGAGAAGATCCTTGGAGAGAACGGTGTACTTGGTACAGTTATGAACGGTACTACTCAAAAAATTCAAAGCGATCTACTTTCTAACTAATCTGGGCAGGTCTGATCAGACCTTGCCTAGTTTATAGATCGTGATACCATCGGTGTGATGAAGTCATGCCATCATGGTCAGGCGACCGTAGAGTACATATTCATACTCGCCTTCGTTCTTTTTCTTGGTTTCAAGATATCCAATTTATTTACCGATTTTTTCCGCGATTCCATGGGAAGCGTAGGTCACGTACTAACAAGCAACGTGACCGTGGGCGTCTGCCCGAAAGAGTGCTTCTTTGAAGGTTATGTTAACGGTTTTACCGGGACCGCTCCTTGAATCCGTGGGTATATGGGTTGGTTCTGCTCCAGTTAATGGCAGTCTCCTGGATTGATATTAAAATCAAAAAAATTTCGAATCGTTGGT
>JBEIEO010000008.1:0-26036 GCA_040382895.1 Halobacteriovoraceae bacterium | reverse complement strand
ATCAGATCTTTGTGAAAGGTGATCCTTTAACCATGGTTACTGGTACCGTTAAAGATTCTAATTCGTTTGTCACCTACAATAACTTTATGGACTTCCGGAACTACGCTCTTTCAAGCCTTCAAATTTTTGCCGAAAAAGAAATTCTTAGTAACGAACAAGTGGAATCCATCGAATCCGGAAACGAAGCTGAGGAAAAAGATCTTACGGCAGAGGCACCAGATCTTTACCGCTTCAAGTACATCAATGCTAAGGAATATGACTTCGTAAATGCCGACTCAACGATCGCTCTGACTTTTGACAGACAAACGACTTCAAATAAGATGAACTTGACTCAGTTGCGACTAGTGAATACTGTCTACGACGTCGCGGTGGAACACTACTCCTTGTCTGCAGATCGCACGAAAATGAGTTTCCTATTCCGATTGAAAGATAAAAGATACGGCTCGGTTTTGATGAGTGCTGTTTTTTATAAATACAACCTGCAAAAATCTTCAATCCCTAAAACTTCCAGAATTCTAAAATACATTTATGGGCCAGGTGTCATTGTTCCCTGGAAATTAGCTGCGGACAAAAAAGTTAAAATCTCTGTTTGCCCAAATGCTGTAGGCTTTGTTTCCATTGAGCAAATCCGCAGTGCTTTTGAAAAATGGGAAGAACCATTTTCTTACCTTCCTCAAAAGCTTGATATCGAAGTCAGTCCTGTTGCAAGCTGCAAACCATTCTCGGATGTAAATGAAAGTGCCCTCCACTATGTTTCTGAATACCTCACAATTCCTGAGCAAGAATATCTCAATCCGGGTTTTGCTCTAATTAATGGAGACATGTCTTCGGGTTATATTTTTGACGCCGACATTGTGCTACTGGGTAGTGAGATCAAAAAAAGCCCTGCCTTTAAATTTAATGGAGGGCTTGATCGTACTCTGACTCATGAATTCGGACATTACCTGGGACTAGATCATATGTTTGATGGCCATGAAAGCGTCATGTCATACAAGCCAGTGATGGAACTTAAAAGCTACGATAAAACGGCCATCAGAGAATTGTATCGTCAGCAACTCTAAGATAAAAAAAGGGCCCGTAAAAGGGCCCTTATCATTTTTAGTTCAGGTGGAACACTTCGCGCATTTCCTGATTCAAGAGCTGCATCTTGTGATCGATATCCGGATGATTCTTATCCGCTGGATCCAGGAGATAATTCTCAGGCCCCATCGGCTTCACCATCAGTTTCGTCTGCCAGATGTTGTCGTGGGCCATGTTGATGTCCTGACGATACTGGTATTTCTCAAGCGTTTCTTTCTTAATGTAGTCCTGGATCGAGTTGAAGTAATGATCATTATAGATCTTCTTACCATTCTCAAGACGAGTATACCCGCGTACTACGTAGTCGATATAAACCACATCACATTCAAAAGCTTCAAACATATAGTTCAGCGCTTTCAGCGGAATAATCTCTCCGCAAGTCGCTACGTCTAGATCCAGACGGAAAGTACAAATGCCCTCAGGATCTGAAGCATCCGGGTAAGTGTGAGTTGTAATATGAGATTTATCAAGGTGCATTTTCACGGCAGCTTGACCTTGTGAGCCCATCTCCCAGTTTCCTCCACCCTTAATGTCTGACATCAAAGTCATGGTAGATGCACCAACTGGTTCATAATCCTGAACAGTTTCAGAAAGAATATTCGCTTCGATGATCTCGCAAACGTTACGGGCAATCAAACCGATATTTTTTGCTGAATACTTTGTATGGATATATTGAATGTAATCTTGTTTTTGCTTTTCGTTCATCGCGATACAAAAATCGTAGAAATTGAACGACAAAATCTTAGTCAGATTGTTGAAGCCAGAAAGTTTGATAGTTTCCTGCATGTTTTTCATCGCAAAAACCCTCATCGGATAGAGTATTAAATTTGAAGTTTGGTTATAGGAAATGGGGAATGTTCTGACAATAAAAAAAGGGCCCGAAGCGTTACGCTCCGGACCCTCTAGAAGCTTGAAATTAGATCAATCCAAGGGATTTTACAGCATCACGCTCGCCACGAAGCTCATCCAGAGTCAGTTTAAACTTCTCCTGACCGAATTCGTTGTGCTTAATGCCCTCGATGATTTTGATTTTTCCGCCCTCAGTACGGCAAGGGAAAGAGAAAATCAGGCCTTTATCCACACCGTATTCACCATTCGAGGCCAGGCACATTGAATAAGTCTGACCAGCAGCTGTTTCGTGAACCAGGTTATAAATTCCATCGATTGCAGCGTTGGCAGCAGAAGCAGCTGAAGAAAAACCACGCGCCTTGATGATGGCAGCTCCACGTTGCTGGACAGTTTTAATGAAATCACCTTTGAGCCATTCATGATCAGTGATCACATCCGTCACGGCTTTACCATTTATGGTAGCGTTAAAAAAATCCGGATACTGAGTTGCTGAGTGGTTACCCCAGATAGTGAGATTTTTAACGTTGCTTACGTCAGTCTGGGCTTTGATAGCAAGTTGAGCTTTCGCACGATTCTCATCCAGAGTGGTCATGGCAAAGAAGCGATCTGAAGGAATGCCTTTCGCAGCATTCATCGCTATGAGAGCGTTGGTATTACATGGGTTACCAACCACGAAAACTTTAACGTCTGATGCCGCTGACTGCTCTACTGCTTTACCTTGCGCGGTGAAGATCCCGCCATTGATTTTCAGAAGATCTGAGCGCTCCATCCCTTCTTTACGTGGAACTGATCCAACGCAAACAACGAAGTTAGCGTCTTTAAAAGCGGTATTAAGATCTGAAGTCAGGACGATATTTTTAAGCAATGGGAAAGCACAATCTTCGAGTTCCATGGCCACACCCTTGAGGGCAGGGAGAGCTTGCTCAAGCTCAAGCAACTGAAGTTCGACTTCAGTCTCTGGACCTAGCATTTGTCCAGAAGCGATTCTGAAAAGGATGGCATATCCAATCTGTCCGGCAGCACCAGTGACAGCAACTTTGACTCTTTTCTTGGCCACAAAAACCTCCACAAGGATGAGTTAAATTATGGACTCATTATAGAGGAAGACCGGGACTTTCTTAAGCTTTTATTCGTCCCGCCTAGACAAAATCTTTTATTGAAGCATAGTATTAAGACTAAAAAAGTTTACCTCAGGAGTGACCGTGCAAGGCTCACAAAATAATTCAAACAACTCTCAGTCCGGTGGAGGACAAGGCGGCGGCGGCAACCGACGTCGTCGATATCGTGGACCCCGTGGTGGGAGCGGTGGCGGTCAGGGCCAACAAAACCGATCTGAAGGTGGGAATCGTCCTGCTGGAGGTGGTAGCCGCAATAATTCAGAGAATAGAAACCGTGAATTTCAAGGTTCGAACCGCAATCGCCGGGGCAGTGGACGGGTCCTCACCTCTAATCAGGTGTTGGTGAAATACGACAATTTGCTAGAGCAGCACCTGATTACCCGCCGTAAATACTATGAATACTTTAACCGCGTGGACGACCGTCAATTGCGCAGGCTGGAAAAGAACTTTTTCGACAGTATTGAGCATTTAAGACGTTTTGAGGCCAATCTTGAGCCTTGGCAGCGGGAAGCCCTCGAAAAGCGCAAAACAGAGCGATATAAGCTTGATTTGACCTACTCGATGAACCGCGGCTGGAATCCGGAAGAAATCGCCAAGGCTGATTTCCAACCGGATGAAAATGAAGATCCTCACTTCAAGGACTCTCAAAAAGAAGCCTTTGAAGAATACCGGGATGACACGGAAGAGTCCGAAGGGACTTATGAAGATTATCTAAAAGCAAAAGGCCTCTCGTAGAGGCCTTTTGCTATCTGAGGAACACTTTAACAAAACGTTTTATTAGATACCGTCAGTGCCAGTTGCCGAATACTGAGGCGCCATGGGAGCACTCGCAGTAACATCTTTTTCTTTCTTAGAAGGTTTGATGTTATAGAGGTAGTTATTAAGAGTCTCTTCCTGGTCTTTCAGGATGGCAGCCTTAAGTTCTTCGGCCGGGATGTCCAGAACTTCAGAAACTTTACGGAGCATTTTCAATGGAATATTACAAAGTGCGCGTTCAACGTTAGAAATGAACTGACCGTTTTTATAACCAAGTAAATGTGAGAGTTCTGATTGTGAGTAACCTTTTGGGTGATTCATTCTTTTTGTGCGAATAAGCTGAGCAATGTTCTTAAAGCAGCGCATGTGTTCTCCGTAGAATGTGGCGAGATTGAAAATAATATTCATTTTTCTTAGAATGTCATTCTACATTCTAAAAAAAATTATTATTCATCTTATCGGCATTTTAATTTGTTTCTAACTGGGAAAAATTTTATGAAGCTTATTTCGTGGAACGTCAACGGCATACGCGCTGTATATAACAAGGGATTTCCTGAATGGTTCGCTAAAGAATCACCAGATATCCTATGCCTACAAGAGACGAAGGCAGCTTTTGAACAGTTTCCTAGCAAATTATTAGATATTGGGTATGAGGTTTTCGCCAGTTCTGCCGAGAAAAAAGGCTACTCCGGAGTTGCAACTTTTAGTCGTGAGAAATTTCTTGACACCAAAAAGTTTGAAAAAAAACTTTACGATGATGAAGGAAGGGTTTTAATCCACGAAACAAACGATTTTTTTCTGGTGAATGCCTACTTCCCAAATGGGTCAAGAGATCACAAGAGAGTTCCGTTCAAACTCATCTTTTGCGATGACATGTTGGTGGCCATTAATAGACTTCAGGAAAAAAAACCTGTGATCATCACCGGCGATTTTAATACCGCACACAGAGAAATCGACCTCGCCAATCCCAAGAGTAATAGAAAGACGACTGGATTCTTACCTGAAGAAAGGGCCTGGATGGATAAATTTATTTCTCAAGGATGGGTGGATATTTATCGGGAATTAAATCCGCTTAAAACCGGTGCTTATACATGGTGGAGCAATAGGCCCGGAGTCCGGGAGAGGAATATTGGATGGCGACTGGATTATTTCTTCATCAGTCCCCAGTTAAAGAATCGCGTGGTACGCGTGGATATCATGGATCAGATCAAAGGTTCAGATCATTGCCCGATTCTACTGGAGCTGAAGTGATAAGATTTTTTTGCCTGCTCCACCAGTTCCTGGAGGCGCAACGGTTTAAACAAAACCAGATCGCATCCTAGCTCTGTGAGATTTTCATGATCTAGATTTCCCGTGACTAGAATGAACTTACCCTGAAAAAGATTTTGATTGCGCAACTTGGTTAGCAGCTCCAGCCCGGTCCCTGAGGGCATACGAGCGTCTGAAATAATCAAATCATACGATTCTAGTTTAATTCTCTGGAGTGTCTCGGACATACTACTGCAGGTTTTAATTGGCAGTGATTCATCAGCAAAAAAGGAACTGGTCAGCATCACTAGATCAGTCTCATCGTCGACATACAGGATTCTGGGTTTAATGCTCATTCAACAACTCCATTCGGTTACTTATGAAATGTAACATGCATTAAAAAAAACCGAGCTATAGAGTGTCCGTTCAATTACTTGAATACCGAGAAATATCGAGTGTAAGACTGTGAAAAGGGATGCCACCCGAAGGTCGCAAACAAAGAAGAAGTGACAAAATCATAGACACCAACTGACCATTAATATGGTCGTGGCTTAGGCTTGGATTGCGATTGAAGATTATCAGCAATCAATACGCCCTGATAATATGTCTTAGCCACAAGCTTTCCGTAATTTTCACGGCGCAACTTATGTGGACCAATTATTTTTAAAAGAGCTTCTTCAGCATTCCTGGCGCTGATCCTTTTCTTACAAGGAATTATGATGAAGTTAGCATCTTTATTCTTAGCCAGATTACCGCCTTTCTTTTCTAATCCCATAATCTCAGCAGCAGCAAGCGTTGAACGGTAAAGTGCCTTAACGTAAGTTGCACCAGTGACTTTTTTCTTTTTATTCTGATCAACAAAGCTTCTCATAACATCGAACATGGAAAGAAAAGGACCTCCTCCGATATCTGATCCAAGGGCCCAACGAACTTTCGCTTTCTCAATTTTTTTGAAATTAAAAAGACCTGATCCTAATCCTTTATCTTTAATGGGTGCATTTGAAGTAGGACAGTGAACAATACTGGTTTTGGTTTTGCTTAAGACTTTTAATTCTTTATCACTCAAATGGATGCCGTGACCCATGAGAGAGCGCTTTCCTAGCATCCCTGTGCACTCATAGATTTCAGTATAAGAACTAACGGTCTCAAATCCTGGAAACTTGCGATAAAGCGAGAGAACAAACTCGATCTCAGCAGGTGTCTCTGAAAGATGCGTTTGCTTGTAGCACTTGGCTTCATCGGCCATCGCACTCCCCTTCTTCATCACTTTAGGCGAAGTCGAAATGGCAAAACGTGGTGTAAAACAATGTTTAGTGCCGTATTTTTTAATCAGATTTTTAGTAAGCTTAAGTGATTCTTCATCTGACTGGGTAAGCTGCTCTGGTGAGTTCATATTCATCAACACATTCCCGATGACAAACTCCCCTTTCACATGATCCATCGCCGCATGAAGAGCATTTTCGTGTATAGAGCTATAACATGCACCACCAATAGTCCCAGTCTGCGCCAGTTGCTTAAAAAACCCCTTGGCCTTTAACTCAGCATAGTCTTTGTCTGCGTATTTCATCTCAGTTGGAAAAGTGTATTTTTGCAGCCACTCCAAAAGTGAGTCTTTTGGCATTTCTCTGACGTCGTCTTGTACCCAATGGAAATGCATGTCAAACAGACCAGGAAGGATGAGGGCATGACCGTGATCAAAAGTATTGGTGTGAGTCATATACGAAGAATATTTCTTTGATCCCTTCACGAAAGAAATCACTTCTTTAATCTTACCCTTCTTTATTACTAACAAACCGTCGTGGAAGAACTCGCACTTAGCATCCGACAGCGGGTTTAAAATGCTCCCCTTAAAGAATGCATATTTTTGCGATGCCATAGAAAATCCTTTTTACTAGCGCTCAAGCCATGCTTTCAGCTAACCTAATCCCATATGAGAAGTGCAATAATACACCTTTTGTTAGTTTTTGTCTTGGGCCTTTTCCCGTGGACTCTGTGGGGATCCACTTTCGAGGTAAAAGAAGTCAGTGTACTGGAAATAAACTCTGCCATTACACCTGCAACACTGGACTACTTCCAGCTCCAGTTTAAACGTATCCCTAAAGATGCACTTATCTTGATTAAAATAAACACCCCCGGTGGCCTCATCTCCACCACGAAGGACATCATTCAGCTTATGAGTGCCCAGGAAAAACCTGTTGCTGTTTGGGTTACTCCTGAGGGCGCATCTGCGGCCAGCGCCGGCGCCATTATTGCCTCAGCAGCTCATTTCATCTTAATGACTCCCGGGACGAACATGGGTGCAGCGACACCGGTTGGTTTAGGTGAAGATATCAAAGAAAAAGACGGAAGATCGAAAGCTATGAGTGATCTCAAAGCGATGGTTCGCTCTTTAAGTCAGTCTCGAAATCGTCCCGCAGAGCCTTTTGAAGAAATGATTGAAACCGCTAAGTCCTACACCGATCAGGAAGCACTTAAAGCAGGTGTGATAACTGGAATCATTTCCTCAGAAGGAGACCTGAGCTCCATGTTAGATAAAAAAAATTTCAATCTCAAAGGTCAGAATTTTGAAATCTCACTTTCTCGCAGTATCGTTTCAAAGTTTTATGAGCCGACATTGGGCCAGAAGATTCTCTACGTTTTAAGTAATCCCTCTACCGCCTATTTCCTTTTCCTGATTGGTGTGGCTTTAATGTATTTTGAACTTCAGGCACCAGGTGGCTTTATTGCTGGTGGAATTGGTATTTGTTTCTTACTCCTCTCTGCTATTTCATTTCAGGTGCTGCCATTGGATTGGGGAGCACTCGCCTTGTTAATAGTTGGAGTTGTCCTGCTCGTCCTGGAAGTCTACATCACAAGTTATGGGCTGCTCGCTCTGGGCGGGATTGCAGCCTTCATCGCTGGCTCGCTTTTTCTTTTTCATGGTGAAGGTGGATATATCAGTATTGATTATCCGGTTCTCATCTCCACCATTCTAGGGATCGGTTTTTCAACCGGGGTCATCATCTGGTACATGCTACGAGATAATGCCCGTCAGGCAAAACATGGCGACTTCTTTCTACCAGTAGGCTCGGAGGGTTCGGTGATGGGTAAACTGGAACACGGTCAGTTGCAAATAAAAGTGCGCGGTGAAATCTGGCGCGGTTCAAGTGAACATAATTTAGAAATCGGTGACACAGTCGTTGTCACTTCTATCGATAATGAAAGATTAATCGCACAAGTAAAAAAAGTTAATAAGGAGTAATCATGTCTTTAACATTTCTGCCTTTTATTGTTTTCGCGGGGCTGATTCTATTCAGCACCTTTAAAGTTCTCAATGAGTACGAGCGCGGAGTGATCCTGCGTTTAGGAAAGTTCTCCGGCGTCAGAGGGCCTGGACTAATTATCTTGATTCCAGGCCTAGAGAAGATGGTCAAAGTCGATCTACGTTTAGTCACCATGGATGTTCCTTCTCAGGATATTATCTCAAAAGACAACGTCACATTAAAAGTGAATGGTGTGGTGTATTTCAAGGTAAGTAATCCTGAGCGCGCCATCATCGCTGTAGAGAACTACTACCATGCCACTGCACAAATCGCTCAAACGACTTTACGTTCGGTAGTAGGACAGTATGAATTAGATGAAATCCTTTCACACCGTGATCAAATCAATTCAAAACTTCAGGCAATTTTGGATGAAGTAACTGAGCCATGGGGAATTAAAGTAACTAACGTTGAAGTGAAGGCCATTGACCTACCGGTAGAAATGCAACGTGCTATGGCAAAACAAGCAGAAGCTGAGCGTGAGAAGCGTGCTAAGATTATTTCTGCTCAGGGTGAATTCGAAGCTGCTCAGAAGCTTTCTGAAGCTGCGATGGTTCTCGGCTCTCAGAAGGACGCCATCACTCTTCGTTACCTCGAAACAATGCGCGAGATTTCGGTTAGCGGAAACTCCACGACATTTTTCCCAATCCCTGTAGATTTTTTAAGCAAGATTATGAATCGCTGATTTTTTTTTCAAGGGGATGATGAACTCATCCCCTTACCATTTATCTGCACCAAGCTGTCTGTCTTTTGATTCTACTTTCGTCTTCGGTTTTTCTATTTTCAATTCTCCACCAACAGAAGCTGGTCCACGCATCGGGGTCTTATCAGACTTAAGATCAAAATCATTCTCTGATCTAATATCTTCTTGAACATCCTGGATAAGTGCTTGATTGAAATCTTTCACATCCTTGGCAAGAACTTGTACTGAAAAAGTAACCAAGACAAAGAAAAAAAGTAGTTTCATAAGGTCCCCCCTGCTTGTCCTTATCGGTTTAAAGCATAAGGAAATTAATCTTTTATCTAACCTCTTAACCACTGGATTATTCAGCGGTATTTGTTAGATCAGTGCAATCCGATCTCGAACTTGAAGGAAGGCTTCTATCATTATCTCTTCGGCCTGAATGTTACCACTCAGAGGGTTGATTCACAGAACTAGGAGTTAAAACTGGGCATGGGCCGGCGATGAAATACAACAAGCGCATGCTAAGAACGTTTTCACAGAAAAAAAAAGGGAGGCCAAGCCTCCCTTTTTTTAGCGCGTAACCTTACGCATATTTTGATTCAATTCTTTTTTACGAATTCGGATACTCTGAGGAGTAACCTCTACCCATTCATCCTCATCAATCCAGTCAAGTGCCCAGTCCAGGGTTCTTGGAGTTATAGGAGGAAGAATCACGTTTTCATCTTTCCCAGCAGTACGAACAGATGAAAGGTGTTTTTCACGACATACGTTTACGTTCAGATCGTTTGGACGTGTATGCTCACCAACGACCTGGCCTTCGTAAGTTTGCTCTGTCGGAAGAACGAACTGTTTTCCAGAAGAAAGAAGGTTGAATAAAGCGTATGGAGTGATTTTACCAGCACGGTCTGAAATAAGAGCACCGTTTTGACGGGCCAGCATTTTTCCAACGTGTGGTTCATAACCAACAAAATATGAAGACATTAAACCCTGACCTTTCGTATCAGTCAGGAAGGTTGAACGGTAGCCAATCAAACCACGAGAAGGAACATGGAATTCCATACGAGTGCGGCCTTCGCCGAATGGTGACATCGCTTCCAGACGACCTTTACGGATCGCCATTTTCTCTGTGATCACACCTGTTGAATCATTCGGAACATCCAGAACCAGACGCTCAAAAGGCTCCATCAACTGCCCATCAATTTCTTTCGTAATAACCTGTGGACGAGCAATCATGAGCTCATAACCAGCACGACGGATTTCTTCGAATACCACGGCTACTTGTAACTCTCCTCGAGCTTTGAGGATGAACACTTTGGGATCATTGGTTGGCTCATATTTTAGGGATACGTTCTTACGGGTAGCATCCAACAAGAACTCTTCCAGCTTTCTTGAAGTCAGATACTCACCTTCGCGACCAGACATCGGTGAAGTAGAAACTGAAACCTGAACCGATACTGTTGGTGGTTCAACTTCAATACGCGTAAGAGCTTCCGGTTTTTCCGGAGCGGCCAATGTATCACCGATATCTCCGTGCTCAAGACCAGAAATGATCACGATCTCGCCGGCTTCAGCAGAATCAACTGTTGCCATGCCCAGACCGTCAAAGATCTGAAGAGAGGTAACTTTAAATGTTTTAACTTTTCCATCAGCTGGGATGTGGGCCAGCTGCTTACCATTGGTGATAACACCACGCTGGATACGACCAACCATTAGAGAACCTAGGTAGTTCGAGTAAGAAAGATTGGTGATCAGTAGCTGAGCAGGGCCGGCCTTATCGAATTTTGGGGACGGGTAGTAATCAGAAACAAGGAAGTCTAGAAGTGGATTCATGTCCCCTTCACGACGAGTTTTATCTTTTGAAACATAAGCGTTTCTTCCTGAACCATAATAGAAAGGGATATCCAGATCGACTTCCTGGCCAGAGCTTGAAGCCAGTTCCAAAAGTAGGTCTTCTACTTCTGCCTGAACTTCATCGATACGCTCATCGGCACGGTCAACTTTGTTGATGAAAACACCAACTCGGATACCAGCTGCCATAGCCTTAGAGAGAACGAAACGTGTTTGCGGAAGAGGGCCTTCCGATGCATCTACTAATAGAAGAATACCATCTACCATCATCAGAGATCTTTCTACTTCACCACCGAAATCGGCGTGACCAGGAGTATCCAGAAGATTGATTTTAGTATCTTTCCAGCGAATGGCACAGTTTTTAGCTTTAATGGTGATTCCGCGCTCACGCTCCAGTTCACCAGAATCCATCACGCGCTCTTGAACTTGTTCGTGCGCAGAGAATGTACCAGAGTACTTTAAGAGTTGGTCAACGAGAGTCGTTTTACCGTGATCCACGTGGGCCACGACGGCAATGTTCTTTAAATTCATGAATGTCCTCGATTAAATATTGGCCGTAGCTTACCTGAAGAAAATAGGAATAGCGAGTCAAAGTTCTGTAAGGGTGACTTTTTACTTGAGGTCCAGCTACTTGAAATCAATAGTTTATCGACTCGTTCGTGCAGGAATGAACTTTTCCTGGGTCAGAATGCTGATAGCGCATTTCACTCCATCCACCGCGGCTGAGGTAATTCCTCCAGCGTAACCGGCCCCTTCTCCACAAGGATAGAGACCTTGATGAGATTCAGAGATCAGTGTTTCTCGGTTACGGAGAATGGTCAGTGGAGCAGATGTTCTGGTTTCAGGTGCGATCAAAAGTCCATTTTCGTAAATGAACCCAGGCAAATCTTTATTGAATTCTTCCAGGCCTTTCTTCAAATGCTCAACGATGAAATCAGGAAATATCTGACGAATGTCTGCCTTGAAAATCCCCGAAGGAGATGAGTTTTTCGGCAGCGGTTTATCGGTTAATTTGCCAGTCATGAATTCTTTGATCGTCATGGCAGGAAGTTCTCTGCCTGTGGCATGTTTTTTAGAAAGGGCATAGGCTTTTTGTTCGATCTCATGCTGAAACCGAAGTCCTGCCATCAGATCTTTCTCCGCGATATCTTTATCTGCTTTCACCGAAACGACCAAAGCTGCATTTGACCAAGGAGAATTGCGGGCGTAGTTACTCATGCCATTTACAACAATCCCATCTTTTTCTGTGCCCGAAGATAAAACGTAGCCACCCGGACACATACAGAAACTATAGACCCCATGATCAGTCCACTTGTCGTGCCAGCTCAAGCGATAGCGGGCAGATCCCATCTCAGGAGCTTCACAAAACTTACCATGTTGAAGAGAATCGATATAACGTCGTGGATGCTCCACCCGAACGCCGACTGCGAAGTCTTTTGCTTTCATGGCGATCTGACCATCGGCCAGATGCTGATAGAGATCCTGAGCCGAATGTCCAGTGGCCAGAACGATATGGTCAGAGAAAAGTTTCTCTCCGTTACTTAACTCCACACCGATGGCCTTACCATTTTCTGTTATGACTTTTTCGACTTTTGTATTGTAGCGGATTTCACACCCCTGCTCTCGCAGCCAGTTAGAAATATGAGTGATGATTCCGCGAATTTTATTTGAACCGAGATGGGGATTAGAAACGTAAGCCGTTTCTGCTGGAGCTCCGAACATCACAAATTTTTCCATCACGTAACCAACAAGATCTGACTTGATCCTGGTAATCAGCTTGCCATCGGAAAATAGGCCTGCACCGCCTTCGCCATAACAAACATTGGTTTCCGGGTCTAGCTCACCGTAGCGCCAGAACTTAGCAATATGTAGCATCCGCTTATTCGCCTCGTCTCCACGCTCAAGGATAATGGAAGGCACTCCATGTTCGGCCAGACGAACAGCACAGAAAAGTCCACCCGGACCAGCACCGATTATAATTGGTTTTTGTTTTAGCGCAGAAAATTGCGGTAGCTTCTCTGGATCAGGAAAATGATCAGTTTTTGAAGTGAGAGCTTCTAGGATATAGAGAAACACAGGTTTTTTCCCACGAGGCGCACCCCGGGCATCCAGACTTTTAGAAATAGTTCTATACTCCAGAATTTCTGGATAGACTTTTTTTAAATGACTGTCCAAATCTACATCAAAAGGTAGTTGGAATTGATACTTTTTAGGCATGCGTGGACTGACTTTTACATTATGCGCAAGCAAAAATCAAAGATAATCTTATCAAAAGGATATCAGGCCTTTATAGTTAATAGAGATCAGGAAAAGGGTTATTATGAAGATCGGTTTATTGATTATTGGAAACGAAATACTTGAGGGCAAGATCAACGATGCCAACACTCGTCAGCTAGCTCAGTTTCTTATTAAAGAAAACCTTGATCTATCCATGACAATGACTGTGAAAGATCAGGAGAAAATGATTCATCAGGGTCTCTCCACTCTTTTCAATCAATGTGACATTGTCCTAACCTCTGGAGGCTTAGGCCCTACCAAAGATGATCTGACCAAAGAAACAATTGCAACTTGGTTAGGGCGAAAAGTTCAATACTCCGATCAGGCTTTTGCAATAGCCACCAAAAACTACCAACGCTTTAATCGACCTTTTGCGGGAAAAGATCATGGCTACTGTTTTCTTCCGGAGGGCTTTGAGGCCCTGGAAAATACCACGGGGTTTGCTCCCGGTCTCCTGGCAAAACACGGTGAGAAATTTCTTATCTCAGGTCCGGGGGTTCCGCGAGAATTCAAGAGTCTCCTGGATGATCACTTCGTTTCAAAAGTTCTCACTCACTTTTCCAGGCCCCAGCAATTGGTCGAACTCTATACTGTCCGAACTATGCGGATACCCGAAGAAAAAATTTTTGGAGAAGTGGATAAGACTCTTTGGGATAAGCTATCCGAATTTGGCAATGTGAGCTCTCTTCCCACCATTATGGGTGTGGATATCGGGGTGAAACTCATCGCTGGATCTTCTCAGGAATTAGAAGAATCCAAACAAGCTTTAAAAAAGATTTTTCAATCCTCGCCAATCTTCCCAAACATCTGGCAGTTCGGAAGTACACCTTTGGAAGATTTCATCGTCATGAAGGCCAATGCCAAGAAAGTAAAATATGGATTCGCTGAATCCTGTACCGGTGGCCTTTGCTCCCATCGCATAACAAGTGTTTCCGGAAGTAGCCAAAGTTTTTTTGGATCAGTTGTTTGTTACGATGAATCTGTAAAAGAAAATACATTGGGTGTGAAAAAAGAAACTCTCGCAAAATTTGGAGCAGTGAGTGCCGAGACTGCTGAAGAGATGGCCAATGGTGTGGCTAAAAACCTCAACCTCGATGTGGCCATTTCAATCACGGGTCTTGCGGGTCCGAATGGAGGCACACCTGAAAAGCCGGTAGGTACGGCCTTTATCGGAGTTTATGCTTTAGGGAAAACACAGGTTCATCACGTGCACTTTCCTGGTGATCGTGAACAACTCAAAATGCGCTTCTCTCAGGCAGCTCTCTACCATTTGCTAGAAGAAATGGAAAAAAATGCCTAAACCTGACCACTATTATAGGCAGTAATCCAGGCCAACCCCCTATCAAAGGGTGCCCTTTCAGCTACTTGAGACTGCTCTTCTTGCCTACTCAGAAATTCTTGATTCTTGAGCTAAAATCGAAGAGCGGAAATTAAAAATAACCGTAAAAAAATCCGATAGTTACCTTAAGAGGAAAGACACGGATGTTGAACCTAAACAGCATAAAAAAAATTTCGCAACAAATGCTATCACTGTCAGTGGTTGCGTTACTGTTATTTTTGGCTTCATGTATGCCGCAATCTGGTTCAACTTCACTCACTGAAGGGTCGAGCACCACCAACACAACTGCTGGCAGTGGAAGTGGCAGCAATAGCCCATATCCAAATCCAACGTTTGCTTTTAGTGGCATTTTCATTCAGGAAGGGGCCACTCAGACTTCGAATTATTTTTCGATCCCACTCAATTTCAATGATTCATTTTTGATTCGTGGAAGCAGTCTTTCGCAATATCTGAGAACGATTCCAAACACCACAAAACTTTGTCTGGTGGGAAAATACACCTACTCGGCTGGAAGCAATCGTTATTTGCTTCTGACCGCCAAGCCTCGAGCGTACACTGATCTTGCCGCTAAAACGACCGAGCACTACCTCCAGGTTGAACCATCGAATCAATCAGCTAACCAGAATGATTGTTTGCCTCTGGCGGCAACTCTTGTGACCTCCGTTTCCGACGCGGCCACCTTTTCACTTTCACAACTATGCTCAAACTGCAGCTCGGCGGTTACATCCGAAGGACTGCAGCTGCTTTTTCTTAGTGGCCAGCCTATTCCGACACTAAACCTCGCTTCACTCACTCTGACCATTTCAGGTTCGACTACGACGTCTGGAAATTCCTGCGTGGAATCTACCGCATGTGAGGCCCGAGGATTTGACTGCTGTTTAGAAGGTCAATGCGTCAAGGATGGAGCTGAGCGACCTGATGCCTTCCTTGATCCAAACTACACACAGGCAAAAGCCGATGTCGCATCGAACCCGAATCGTTTTGTTCTTTATCCAGATATTTATTTTGTTTGTACTAGTCGCCCTGAAGGTGATGGGGAAGAAGATAACAATGACCCCATTGACCCTGCCTATGAGGCCAGTATTCGATTGATGGAACTTAATCAGATCTATCAGTGTTTGAATCAAGTAGACGGAGAATTTTCTTATTGCACGGTTAAATTCACTAATGCTTCTCAAAAGATTTCGGCGAGCTCACCTTTCAGTCCAGCTGATAAAGGCTATCTGGAAGACATCAATTTTTCATCTTTGAATTCCAATTTCTTAACTCCCGAGAGATCGTATAACATTGTAAAAATCTTCTACGCAGGTCAGCAGCTATATGAAAAAGGTACGACCCCACTAGCTTCAGCGGATGGAGCTTTCATCAATAACGGCAACGATGATCTTACGACGGCGCAATCTGTACTCATTACTAAGCCTCTTCCTTCCAATGCTCAGGACGATAATCTCTACCTAACTTTTAAAGTCGATGGTTCATGTACGCGATTAAGTTCTACATTGGCCAAGTGTTCTAAGACTTATGTACATCACTCTGATGACACTTCCAGTGTGTATTACCACAACAATACCAACACCTATTTCCTTCCAAATTATGCTGATACAGCTACTGACTCTAATCTTATTGTGAAGATTGGTGGTGTTATTGTTCCGGAAGATCCAGGAGTTACCTGGAATAAATTCACTGGGGCGACCAAAGGGATTCAATTCACCCAAGTGCTCTATAAAAACCAAACCGTTGAGATCACCTATTACGTAAAGAGTAATGTCAGTAGTTTGCTGAAGATTCGTACAGATCAGCAGGCGATCGTTAATTCCATGTGTCTATGTAGTTCTACAGGCAATTGTAACCTGAAGCCGATTTATGATACCCAAAACAACTTAACAAACTTTGAATGTACTCACCCCTCTACAAGCGGAAATGAGCCACCTGCCAATCAAACGGCATTTGTATCGAACAAAAACGTAGCTCATCGTTATTATGACACTAACGGCCTGGTTTACGATGGTGACTA
This sequence comes from Halobacteriovoraceae bacterium, assembly GCA_040382895.1. Taxonomy (GTDB): domain Bacteria; phylum Bdellovibrionota; class Bacteriovoracia; order Bacteriovoracales; family Bacteriovoracaceae; genus Peredibacter. The sequence continues at coordinate 9,523 of JBEIEO010000008.1, read as the reverse complement.
CACTCAGTCCCTGCCTCAAGAAGGCACACCTTTCAGCTATAAGAACAATGATATCCTGAAACCAAGCAACGTTGCTCCGGTGCCTACTCCATCGACTCCATTGAGTGGTTCGATGCTGGATGAATACACTTACACCGGATTCAATGAAATTTATGGTTCTTTTTCTAAGACTGTTGTGTCGACGGCTAAACCGGCAAAGGTTGTTAGAGTTAAAAAAGATAAAGTTTATGATCTTTACGCCAACAGCGGTATCTTCTCGACTTGTATTAGTTGCGGATCAGATTATTACTCAGCTCTCCAAAAGATATTTCCTCAGAGTTTTACTGGTAAAGGCGGCGGTTATTCACCGGATAATTACACTGCCAAACGTGACGGTAACACTAGTTTATATCGTGGCGATGACCTCCTTTATGGACGTGCTTGCTTTGTACCAGCAACGATGCTGCCTTGGACTCATGCCGCATCGACCTCTGTTAAACAGCAGCGACTCAATCGTCTGGCCGCTCAGCACTTCCTCTATGTTAACGGGTATAATCGCGACTGGTACGGCTTTGACTATGGTTCGCTAATCGGATCATTCGATGGCGTGACCTGGTTCTCTATTGGTAATGCTCGCAGAATTAAAGCTACTAGCAGCAAACTATTTTTGGCCGTGAATGCTTATTTCGGAGACCTTAACATCGACAGTAACTATAATGTAACGATCTCTGAAACAACCTCTTATTCAACTGCAATTCCTGACCACGATCTTGAAACTGATGGAGCTGAATGCCAGAGATCACACATCTGCTCTAATGATAATGATTGCATCAGACAACTTGGTTATGATTACTCCTGTCAAAGTGTGGGAAGCATCTCTACCAAGTGGCCGGTATCAGATGCTAATGGAGTTGAGATCATTGGTGAAACGACTAAAACGATTCTTTCCTTAGTTGGTGGTTCAAATGGTCAGCCTAAGCGCTGTGTTTATCGTGGCCGCGGAACTCCATGCCACCCTAACCTCTCATCCACAACTTCTACTTTTAATGGTGCAGCTTCTGCTGGTCTTCTGGCCTGTTCTCACAATAATATGTGTCAGCCGTTAACTGGTACAGGAAGTAATAGATTCAATGACCGAGTTTCACGCTTTGCCAATAGTCCTGTGGCGCAAAACACTGCCAACGCTGCAGCTACGCCTTCAGACACTGTGGGCTTAGGGGCCCGCATTCTTGGTCGTCCTTACGACTACTATGGTACAAAGAGTATTAAGGCTGCTTCCCAGATTTCACTCGCGCTGAATGGTGTAACAGCTGTTTGTATCCCAGGTAAAAATATTGCTGCCTCAGCCAATACGTTTGATCTGAACTCCATCATGCCTTCAAACCGCACTGATACATCAGATAAGATTCTGGGTATTGGTACAACGATAAATGCGACACAAAGTCTAAAATATCTTAACGCTTGTCCGGCCACAAATGTCACTGGTGTTAACATGCACTATCTGAGTGAAAATCTAGGTTCCGCCAACCTGACTGTGCCTGCGATTACACAGAACCTTTCTTCAAATCTTTTAGACCTCACGCCTATTACGGCGCAGGGAATTTTCTCATCGATCAACAATAATCAGGTAACAACGATTGGTTACCAAAAGAATGCCTGCCTGCGAGCAGCAGGAGCTTCGTGCTTTTCGGATATGGACTGTGCTCCATCAGGGGTTATTGCTGACAAAGTCCGTGCTGCGAACGTGTCTGGCATACTAAACTCAGCCGAAGAAGCATTCTGGGAAGAAGAGCTGGTCTGCGGAAATCCGGACTTTAAATTCGTCAACACAGGTGTCTTAAGCTCCACCTTCGATGTAAAGAAAAACACCTGTTGTCGTGAATTCGGAAAGAACTTCACTGTCCATACCGAGACGGCCACCTCAGTTCATCGCTGGTGCGTTGATACGACCCCTGGTGGAGTAAATAGTGTGCCACTAGTGGCAGGTCTGAATACGCCCATCAATTCCACCAGCAGATACTCTCGTATTCACTCTGTTTACGATAAGTTTACCTGTAACCTGAATGATACAACCAAATCGTTTGCACTCTCGACAGATGCCAATGGAAGCTTCCAGAATGCATTCAGACAGATTCAGACTCAGTATAAAACGTTGGATGCCTTAAACCAAAAGACCTGCTGTACTCAGCACTGGGTGAGAAATTTCGATAGCACCAATGGCGGAGGGCACAGATGGGTGGCAGGGAAGCTACAGCCAATGAATAAGTCGATGTTTCGTGGTTACAACTGGGCAAAGAAGACAGTGGGATCCATGAACCCAGTAGACTATCACTGTGAACCGAATGGCTACACCTACCCGGATTGTGAGATCCGCGATTTCTCAAGTGGTGAAAAACAGCTTTACCTGAGATTCTTTGGAGCATTGGAACTAGTGGGTATTCCTCAGGTTGCCCTCATGAGTGAAGACTTTGTGAGTATGAAGAATACGAACCATAATACTCATGATTCTTTCTCGCCTGGAACTGTGCCACCAACCATTCCTCACGATGGTACACCTAATTACATTCTTCCAGATCTGGTAGATCATCCAAATCCTCCAGGAACCATGACACCTGCAACAGCTGGTGGTCCAGAGGATCTACGCGATACAGCCAATAATCGATTCTTTAGTGGAACAAATCCTAACCTACCTACAGGTCTTAAAAAGATTTTCTCAGATAGCTCGTTCAGCTGCTGTATCCCTTCTGGTCAGCGAGTACCAGATAACACTGTTCCTGAACAATGTTGTACTGGATATCTAGGTAATACCGGCGCGAGTAATACTCTCCGTTGTTGTCTTCCAAACTACACCAACGTAACAGTGTACTTAAGCCGTTTTGTTTCATCGGAAGGACGAGGCTACCCAGACTCAGCATACGATCCGAACACCGGCTACATCAAAGATCCGGCGATTGTAGAAGTTATTGAGGCCAGTAAACAACTTTGCTGTTCCGGTAAGGCAGTTCGAGGAGTTGCGATCAGAAAACTACCAATCCCAATGACTGGTGGAGTTTGGGTTAACCAAGCCGATGCATGGACGACTCGTTTCACCTATCGTGACGATGCGGTTGATAACAATGGCCAATTCGGAACTATTGGACAACTATTTGATGCCGGAATCAGATGGAATAATCACGTCTACTGCGTAGACGCCAACGATCCAGATATTCCTGCGGAACCGAACTAATTCAAAAGCCAGATCATTATCCCAGCAATAATCCATCGGTAGATGGAAAAATACATCAATTTAATAGTTCCGATCATCTTCATGAAATAGTGAATGGTCAGAAAGCCAACGATAAATGAAGTGGTAATCCCAATCAAAAGAATAGAGATCTTTTCAGGACTTGCGCTCATCAGGTCCGGAATTTCTTTGAAAATCCCAGCAATGATAATCGGAAGAGACATCAGAAAAGAATAGGCCCCCGCCTCTTTACGCTTCATTCCCAATAAGAGTGCTGCCGTCAAGGTGATGCCAGAGCGGCTGACCCCGGGGAAAATAGCAATCGCTTGAGCGGCTCCAATGAAGATGGCAATCTTCCATTGCATCCCCTGCTCCATCGGTGAATCAAGGGTCGAATTTTTAGCATTCTTATAATCTGCAAACCAGAGCAAGGCTCCAAAACACACTAAATTGAAAACGATGATGTAGGGATCACGTGCAAGTTTTGAAAGAGGAATCAGGAGAACAATTAGAATAACGCTGGTGAAAGTTGACGTAATGAAATTCCGGACAAACCATTGCTGTGAAGTTCCCACCTTGAAATTGGCAAGGGATGGCTCAAGTGTCTTGGCATATTTAAAGATGTCTTTTCTGAAGTAAGTTATGACTCCCAGGGCAGTTCCAAAATGCATCATTAAATCAAAGATGACACCTGGATCTTGAATCTTCATCACATGAGGCAAGAGGGCAAGATGCCCAGAGCTACTTACCGGCAAGAACTCAGACAGACCTTGTATGATTCCGTAGATTACCGCTTCAAACCATGTCATTGTTTTCCCTTAAACGCTAAATCCTTCTTCAGCTCCGAAATAGACTTTATTTTTATTATCAATGGCATCCTTAAGATCCTGGAAGTTTTGAAACAACTTCAACCGGGGATCTTCAACAGGCGCCAGAGGCTCAATAGGTGCAGGAGTTTCTGCTGACGTTTCAGCGGGTACTTGTTCCGGAACTTCATCGACTGCCACAGGAGTTGCTGGGATCGAAGCTTTCAACTTCTCCATCACTCCGAAAACTCCATCAACCGATTTCTTCCAAAGGGCATATTCAGTAGCATCTTCTTTTTTCAAGACCTCTGCTGATTTTTCAAAGTAGTAGCCATAAAGGGCCTGAGCGATTTCAGGATCAATTTTGTCTACCTTGAAATTTGAATTTGAGAAGAAATCAACGACCTGTAACGGAGTCAATGCCTCCGACGGTAGTTTCTCACTACTGACATACCAATCAGACCCCTCAAGATTAAATTTGTAAAACTTATTCGCAAGAGTCTGTAATTGTTCTTTCGTATCAAACTCAACTTTAAAAATTCGCCCATCTCCTCTGATCAGTGGGATGAGAAGATCAAAAGGTTTCTGTCTTAGATAAGAAAGTTTCAAAAAGTAACCATTTCCAAGTTTGACAAAAGAAATCTGATCGAACTCCTTGTATTCCACAAGGGCCAGAAATGAAGAGCGATAATCCACTAAACTTTTAAGAAGTGGAGTTTCCGTTTGCATGAACTCCAAAGCATTCTCAAACCCAAGACTAAATGCACTTTTAGTAAAACCAACAACCTGATTCGCAAACAGTTGGTTGCTTTTATCGTCTGGCTCTTTCTTGAAAGCTCGATTGGTTCCCTCGCTGTAAACGAAATTATAAACCTCAGGGTATTTGTCATATAGAAGGAAATTCCCTTTGATACCAATACCAAGCAGTTCCTTTAGATCAAATTTTTTAAAGACTTCAAAAGTCACAGTACGCTGCAAGTCCCGATGATAAAAGGCTAAAGAAGGTTTGAAATTCAAACGCTTCTGCTCTCCACTGAACTTAAATTGAGGGATAATTGAAATGGTTGCGGGATCGTATTCAAGCTTAAGTCCAAGCAGCTGAGACTTATCAACGATCTTGCTCACTTCACCTGTAGCTGCAGCATCGGTCACTTTAATTCTCTTCTCTAGTCTTTCACTGACAAAGATTGGTTCATTAATTTCTAGACCCTGAAAGAGCGGTGATAAAAGCGCCATGGCGCCTAAGAGAGGTATATAGAGGATGACACCTAAAGTTGTGATAATCTTAGAAGCCAGATAGGTATGGGTGAAAGTCATGAACTCTTTAAAAGTTCTGCGGGAAACGATGGCCGGAACATCAAATATGATTAGCGGACCAGTCACCATACCGATGATAACTCGAAGGGCTCCACCTAGGCGTTTCCAAATCGCATTACCATGAGAGCGCACACCAAGAAAGATCTCAGATACAGAAACTCCAAACAGAAGCGTACTCACGAAACGCACCAAGAAGAAAAGTAGAATTAAGGGACCAAAATCAAACGCTCCTGAAATGAATCCATAAAGATCTTCGATCAAAGGTCCTATAAAACCAAAGTCTTCATTTAAAGTTGCCCACAAATAAGCCCAGTCGATCTGAAGTAAATCTCCCAGCATAGAGGGAACATCATTTACAAAGGTGCGGAATTCATCAAAAGGAGAAAAAATCACAAAAAGTGTATAAGAAATCAGAACATCCGAAAAAACGGCCAGAACTCTGACAAGACTATTTGTTGAATAGCTTGAGACAGAGGAGAATGACATCCCTTTGCTTTTACTTTTCGACTTTCCATTCTTGATCGGTTTTACGACAGGCTTTTTTTCTTCTGGTTCTTCTTGATCCTCATCTTCTTCCTCAAGATCATCCTCTGAAATATCTTCTTGAATCGTGGTATTTTCCACCAGAATCTTTATTTCCAGATCTCCGGCAAGAACGACATCGGTTTCTTCTAAAATAATGGATTTTCCAGGTGGGATTTTCTGACCGTTTACTGTCGTACCCGAAACACTTCCATGATCGATCACTGATATGACTTCTTCCTGCAAAACAAAGGTACAGTGTCGTGGAGAGACAGAAGGATCGGCGATGACGATATTACCAACTTCGCTTCCTACCGTGAGTTGATGGCTAAGCAGGTAGGCAGGGGTCCCTTCCATATTGCTTAACTCTAGACTGAACTTTTTAACCCAACGTACGTTATCAACCTTAATGGCTTTCTTGCCTTCTTTAGTTGGCGCTGTTTTACGGCCAAAGAGCTTTTTGAACACTCATCCCATCCCTGGTGAAAACTATTGAAATTACATAGTTTTAGTTTCACTTTTTTTGCCTGAAATGCCAAGCATTTGGAGAGATCGAGGCTTTTACTAGGTCAGCTGGCGACCAGAGCTTAAAATGAAAGAACTTGAGCGTTTTAATAATGTGAATAGATTTAAAAGTTTTGCAGGAAATGCCGAAAAAACAATTAGATACAAGATTATTCAAGGGCACTTTATGAAAAACAAGAAACTCCCGTCGTTCATCGCACTTTCCATTAGCTTGGAACTGATGCTTTCACCTTTACCGGCCATCGCTGAACAGAATACCGGTCAGAGGATTATGAACGCTGTTCAGTTCGGTGGTCAGTTGTATGATCAGTTCCGCGGTGGTGCTGGTCCAGCGGTGCCGCCCCCACATGTTGTTGCTGATATGGGAGAATTTAAAAAACAACAAACTCCTGTTCCTGATAAGCATTTTAGCTGGAACAACTTAAGTAAAATACCGGGTCTCAAAGACTATATCCAGGCTGCAAACGCTCGAGCTGCTGCCAACGGTGGCAAAATGATCGACCCGAATCAGTTTAACTGCCCGACCCTACCAACAACTCTTCACGAGGCTAAAAACGCAGCTTGTAAACAGGCCGGCAGTCAGGCCGAAGCAGATGAGGCTTATGCCTATTTCAATCAATACGATCAAATCAGCAAACTCTATCGTAACTACTCAGTTGAAAGTAACAGTGACGCTCAGTTCTTTGGTGCAGGATGTATGAAACGAGCTATCGATATCCTTAACGGATTTTTTAAATATCGATTAGAACAATTGGATCTCATCTCGGCAAAACTCGATGAAGAAGTGGAAAAATTTGATAAGAACCCACGTTCGAAAGCTGCTTTGCAAGCAGTGAAGGATAGCTCCGCATTCTTAAATGGTCCAGATTCACAGTTCGGTCGTGAGAAAAAAGATCCTGAGTTCTTCAACTATGCCAGAGAACTTGGAAGCCCAGCATGTGCTTCCGTTTTCTCCGCTGACACCATGAACGAAAAAATCGGAGCGACTGGTGGTCTTAAAGGAATAGATAAAGCAATCAAAGAAGAATACAACAAGCCTGTAGGTAATTTCACTCTTCAGAACTACTCCGAAAAACACGCGGACGTTCTTAAAGATATCCAGGATGTCGCTAAGAACGTTGGTAAACACGCCAAGAATAATTTCTCATCCATTGCTAATAGCGAACAAGGTTACGGAGAATTCCTGAGTCGTCTTGGAACAGAAGTCAGTTCTGATCAGGGAGTAACAGCAGCATTATCTCCATCTTTTTTCACTGGGCTTCGAGGTAAATTTGCTGAGAAACGCAAAACCTTGACCAATGAAATGAACCTCATTCGTTCTGAGCTCGGTGACAACCCAGCATTCGAAACTCTTGCCGAAGATGATGATTCTAATTTCGATGCAGAGTTGAACAGTCTTCAGAACCGAATTAAAGGTAGTTGCGTCGCTGATAATGCTGGGGTTGAAAATGCCATCGGCAGAATTAACGATGCTACCGTGTCTTCTAAAACGGCTAATAAAGCATCTACAAACCAGATCAAGCAAAAGATCCGCGCTATCATTAAAGATCTAAAAAAGAGCCCGGAACAGAAGCTTGCTGAGTTAAAAGAAATTGAAACGAAGGCCGGCGGTCGTTACGAATTAAAAATGGAAGGCGACTACGAAACAGAAGTTTTAGAAAATGGGCAGATGGTCAAGAAGACCGTAAACGCTGCCAGCAGAGTCACACCGAGTGCTTACTTCACGGATATTATCAAGAACTGTGAATCTCAGTTTGAAGTTAATAAACTGAATAACAAACTGTCAGCTAAAGAAGCAGTCAAGCGTCTGAGAACACTTAAAAAAGATTTCCAGAAAGCTGCTCGTCAGCACCAGGATGACATCCAGAAAGAAATCACCAGAAAACTTATCGACTGTGGTGGTGACGCTGCGGTTGCGAACAGTACTGGTACTGGTTCATGTTCTTCCGATAAATTGAATATGAGCAGTCCGAAATTCTGTGCAAAGGCTGCTTTCTCTTGTTCTAAAAACATGCAGCAATGTACTGAGCTTGCTAAAAACCTGGTAACCAAGACAACCCAGGTTCGCAAAGCCGCAACTCAGGAGTACAACAATAACGTTGATAAAGTTGCAGCTGCAATGACTGGAATTCTCGATGGAGCACTTAATAAGTTCACTAAAGAAGCTGAACTCCTAAGGGGTATGTTTGGTGCCGGTGACTTCTCACTACCACAACGTATCCAGCCTCCTGAAGGTGGAGCTGAATTCAAAAGAGAATTCATGGCCGGTAATGACCCTGATCAAATTAAAGAACCAAAAGCTTACTTACAGGCCATGCGTGACAACATGAAGAATCTGAAGGAAACGGTAAAAAAACAACAGGATCAAATTGTTGGTGGTTCAGTTGATTCAAACTCAGGTATCCTGGCCAAGCATATGCAGGACACTGTTAAGAAATATAAAGATGAAGTAATTACAAATGCAGAGAAGTACGCCAAAGAGTGTGAAAAAAGTTACGCCGCCTTCAACCAGGGAGTTGCGAAGTCCAATGAAGAACTAGCTAAGAGTCAAAGTGAATTGGGTGAGAAGCGAACTGACTTTTGCTCAAAATTTATGGATGTCATGGCCGGGGATCCGCGCGTGAGCTGTAAAGATGGAGTCGGTGATACTGCAAGCAGCGTGATTAAAGCAGCGGAAAAAATTGGTGACTCTTACCAGGCAAGCGAAGCTCGTCGTTTACAGAATGATCTTCGAACCTACTGCGGACAATACATGAGTCAGCGGGACAAGGACGGGAAGTCGACAGTAACAGCTGCTTACGTTTGTCAATTAGCCAAGAGCGGAGATGAGCCAGCGAAAGAAGCTGTCAAAGCACAGGCAAAAACTGGACATGGTGTGACCGAGGTCTGCGATGCTGTCGGACAGAAAGGCGAAGCCTACTTAAAAGATTACTGTACATCTGAATCGACAGGTAGTGGTGACGATAAATCTACGAAGTGGAACTGTGATCCACTTAGAGCTGATGTAGTCGCCGCTTATGAAATTAAAGATGGAGGCGGAGCCATAACTGTCGGCGAAGTCGACGACCGCTCAGGACCTCGTCCGGATGCAACTTCTTTCTGTAATGCCTCAAACAACGCCGGTCCGTTCAACTTTAAGGGTGGCTTCCCT
>JBEIEO010000007.1:0-26334 GCA_040382895.1 Halobacteriovoraceae bacterium | reverse complement strand
GCCGGATACACCTTAATTAAATGATCTCTGAGGATGGTTGAAATGTATCTTTCCGGCAGATCAAACTGCAGGGATAGCTCACGAACAGATAAGCCGCGATTAATAAAAGAGTACGAGATGAATTTTTCAAACAACCAGTTAAGCCAGGAAATAAGAGGACCGGACTTGGCAATTTTTTTAGCGTAATCAAATCTTTCACCTAGTTCTTTGGGCTCAATCTGATCTTTAAAAAATGAATCCCAGAAACCACTAAATGAATCGGCGTAACGACCTTCCCAGGCTATCGAGTTGATATCCAAATCCAGCCATGTTTTAAATTGATCGAAATCGTTTTTTACCAACATCATACGCGTTTAATTAACAAAGCAATGCCCTGCCCACCACCGATGCAAGCACTTGAGATACCTAAGTCTTTTTTCAGATGCTGTAATTGTCGGGCAAGAGTAAGTGTGATTTTTAAACCAGTCGCTCCTAATGGATGTCCCAAAGCCACTGCTCCTCCCCAGATATTCAATTTATCTGCTGGGAAATCCAGAGCTCGCTGACAAGAAATCACCTGAGGGGCAAAAGCTTCATGATCTCAAATAAATCAATATCTGAAATATTCTTCTTTTGTCTTTCCAATAATTGCTTAATCGCTGGAACCGGCCCAATTCCCATCTTTGTAGGTTCTACGCCTACCACTTGTCCGTCAATGATCTCGGCGAGTGGTTTGAGGTTATGCTTTTTCACATAATCTTCAGAGGCCAGGATCATTGCGCAGGCACCATCTACGATTCCTGAGGCTGAGCCTGCAGTTACGGTTCCATCTTTTTTAAAAGTAGGCTTGAGTTTTGTCATCTCAGCTAAGGAGACGTCATCCCGTAGATGCTCATCTTTGCTGCAGCTGATTCTATCATGCACCACCGGTACAATTTCGGGCTGGATGAGATTTTGAGCATAGGCCTGATTAGCCTTTAAGTGTGATTGATACGAATATTCATCAGACTCAGCTTTGGAGACTTTGTATTCATCTGCGAGATTTTCGGCCGTGATGCCCATGGGAGTCTGTACATGCTTATCCGTCAGAGTATCTAGAAGAAGATCTTGTGTTTTGAGAGCACCATATTTTGTACCAAATCGACTTCCGTAAACCAAATGAGGAACCATGGTTAGATTTTCAGCCCCGGCGATTAACAAAGCTTTCGCTTCTCCGGTTCGAATTAAACGAGCACCGTCAATAAGGGCCTGAATACCAGACCCACAAAGACGGTTGATAACAATACCAGGGGTCGTTAATTTTAAACCAGATTTTAAAGCCAGGTGTCTGCCGGCATACAAGGTATCTGGAGTAGAGGGAATAACGTTGGCAAAAATTACCTGATCAATGGTATCCGGATTGATCAGGGATTCTTCAATAGCGGCTTGAGCAGCGTAAACAGCTAGATCCACAGGCGTAATAGAGCCGAGGCTTCCCCCGAACTTGCCGAAAGGGGTGCGTTTGCCATTTATAATGAAGACGCGTCCTTGACCCATCATTTTTTGCCTGCCTTGTGAGAAAGATCTCTAACTCAGTATCATAATCAATAATGCCATGAAAGGCATTAGCTTTCCATCAAAGGATTTGATCCATGTCCGAAGTTAACTCAGCCCAACGTATGAACCAGGCACTAGAAGCTATCAACAAGCGGGAAGTATTTGAGCTTCGTAAGATCAACAATAAGGTTGAGACAGGGATCAAAGTTGCTCAGGAAAAGGGCGAAAAAGAGATTGAGAAAGTAAAAAAAGATTACGAAGTTGAAATGAATAAAGAGAAGTCAGAGGCTGAAACCAAACTGACTAAACTTCGAAATTCATGGAACAAAAGAATCGAAGAAGAAAATAATCGATATGAAAAACTTCTTCAGGATCTAAAGACATCACAAGCGGATAAATTTTCTGAGACTCAAATGAGTCACGAAAAACAGATAGCTCAACAAGAGGCAAAACATCAGGAATCATTAGAGAAAGCACGTCAAAAATTCGAAGAAGAAAAAGCTAAGCTAGAAGCTTAATTTGTCATCAATCCAGGAAGGAGAATAGATGAGCCAGAAAAATGCGGAAAACGGTGGAGTGTTCATTAACGGTAAAAGACAAGTTATAGAATTGCTTCAGCAAATGGATGCCAGTGACAAGGCAAAACTTCTAAAGAACCTAAGAGTTAGAAACCCTTCTCTTGCAAAAGAGCTAACTGAATCATGTCTTTCATTTGAAAGTATCTGGGATTTGGACGATGAATGTCTGAAGACCGTGGTTTCTCAGGTTCAACCAGCGATCCTTGGACTTGCTCTAAGTCTGGTGCATGTGAAGAATCAGCGTCGCGCTCTTTCAATGATTTCTCGAGACATGGCACTAAAAGCTTTTGAAATCATGCAAAAGGATCTTACCAGCAATCGCAGTGAATGCTTACGAGCTCAGCAAAAAATTCTCGAACTTGCAGTCAATTTGAATCGCAACCGCATTATTCAGTTTTACTGATCACTTAAAAGTTTACGATATTCAATCTCAAGGGAAGGAGGGAACTCTTCTTCCCCTATAATTGAAGGGTGGAGAATTCTATTCTCTGCAACCAATCCAGAAGTACTTTGAAATCTTGAAACCATGGTAAGCATCAGATCAACTAACCACTTTGGTGCGACGTCGAGGACTTTACGAAAATCATGATTTGGAATCGCGATCAATTCAACCTGACTAAGAGTAATCGCTGAATAAGTAAAGGGAGCATCAGAAAGCATAGCACTATCACCAACGATGTCCTGGTTCTTTGCCACAAAAACTGGAATCAATCTTTCTTTAGATGCTTTAAGGCACAGAACTTCTCCGCTCTTTACCAGGTAAAGATTTGATGCATCTTCGCCTTCACGAAAAACAACAGTCTTTGGCGCAAGCCTGATGATCTTATCTGGCATGTATAAAATCCTTCTTGATTTTTCCTTCGAGAGCGGTCCCGTATCTTAGACCGTAAGTGGAGATCGTAATCTCTTTCACTAACAAACGATGGATTACATGATAGATGAGGTGTAATCCCCCGCGGATACTCTTTGAGCGCTTTTGCAAAAACGGAAAGTCTTCCAAGAAAGCTTCCGGGGCATGATTTGAAAATTTCTTAAAGAGATTATCGATGTCTTCGGATTTTAACACAAGGCCATGCACATCATCTTCAACGAATTCTTTTCGCTGTAGATGCATATTTCCTAGAGAGGTTATCGTCCCCGCAACACAGTAGAGATCTTTCCCCTGAAATTTGTCAAGTTCAGCTCGGTAGTCGAAAAAAATCTTTTGTAAATTCTGAACAAACAGATCGTCTTCTAGCCATTGAGAAGCTCGCACAGCTCCTACAGGCATACTGATGGTTTCGAGAATGTTAAAATTCTTTGTATTTACTTTAATCAGTTCAGTTGAAGCTCCACCAATATCCATAATGGTAATAACTTCGGAATCAAACTTGGAATTAAAAAGAATTCCCTTGGTTGAAAAATAGGCTTCAGCCTGACCAGTAATAACATGAATCGTTACACCCAATTCCTGTTTAATTTTCTCGAAAAATTCAGGAGCATTCTGAGCAACACGAGCAGCTTCGGTGGCCGTGGCCAGGATATTTTCTTTCGGAATCCCTAGCAGGTCACATTCATTGACATAGCTTTTAATCGCGTCATAAGTCGCTTCCATGGATTCCGGATGGAAAGCTTTATTTTTATCCAATTCTTTGCCCAACGACGTAATGAAACTACGCTTTGAAATTTCCTTAAACTTATTATTTGTCACATCAGCAATAAGTAATAATACGCTATTGGAACCTATATCGATTGAAGCACGCAGCTCTTTTTTCATGATTTAACAACTCGGACGAGTTCTCCAACATTTGAAGGATCTATTAAACCATTTTCGCAAATAATACCTGTTATAAATCGATGGTCAGTCACATCAAAACTTGGATTAACTGATTGTGCTCCCTCGGGAGCAAGTTTAATGCCTCTGAGCTCAGTTATTTCATTCATAGCACGCATTTCAATTTCAATGTGAGTTCCATCAGGAATCGTTATATCAAATGAACTGATTGGAGCGACTACGTAGAATGGAACGTTATAATGTTTGGCAACGATAGCAAGAGTTGAGGTCCCAACTTTGTTAGCTGTATCACCGTTGGCAGCAATTCTATCTGCACCAACAAAAATAGCGTCTACTTTACCATGGGACATTAAGTAAGAAGCAGCACCTTCCACCACAATGCTGTAAGGAATATTTTCCTTTGAAAGTTCAAAGGCAGTCAAGCGTGTACCCTGCATGTAGGGACGGGTCTCGTCGGCATAGACATGGGAGACTTTCCCTTTTGTATTAGCATAAGAAATTACACCCAGAGCAGTGCCCAAGCTTCCGCATGCTAAAAAGCCGGTATTACAATGGGTCATGAGATTATATTTCTTATCTCCTAATCGCTTTTGAAGTTCAGCAAGACCAATCTCGGCCATGCGCGTATTTTTTTCATGAGATGAGCGGATTTGCTCATCACCAAATTCTACAAGACGACGATAGAGAGTTTCTTGCGGTTCGCAAGCTTCAAGTGATTCCTTCATGATGTCAAAGCAACGGTTTACTTCAAATGATAAATTCACCGCAGTTGGACGAGCAGCTATCATTTCATCACAAGCAGCTCGGCATTTTTCAACTGTTATATCCTTCTGATTGTTTACCCATAAGGCCATTCCATAGATAGCAGTAAAGCCAATACAAGGAGCTCCTCTCACGACCATATCCTTGATGGCAAGTGAGCAATTCTTAAGGTCATTCACTTCTACAAAAGTTTCGGTATGGGGAAGGTGCCTTTGATCGAGAAGATATAATTTATGGTCCTTCCAGATGATAGGACGATATGAATCAGTCATGGATTTTCCTTTTTCCAGAAAAGCTCAGTCAGATCTTTTCTGACTGGTTTCCATTTTTTATTTTTTGGATAGTTTAATGTCAATTGAGATTTGCTTTTCGGTTTTTCACTAAGTGAACCTGAGATGATAGCAGGATCGGTGCCATCTAAAGCCACAGCAGTTAACTTAAGTGTTTTATCGGATACATTTGCGTTCCATGAGCGATCTGCGAAGCTACCCGATAAGATGTTAAAGTGATCCCAAATTTGCTGATTAAATAAAATATAGTCGCCTGTTGGATTATCCAGCTCAGTTGCTTTCAACTTTACTAACCACTTTCCATTTATCCATGTTTCTGACCAATCCCCATAAATAGTACCATCGAGTACTCCTGTATTCGATGAGAAGTATGGATGTAGAAATTGGAATGAGGAATGGTAGCGAAATTTAGCGAAGCTAATTTGTAATTGATTAGCTGCGCTTTTAGCGGAATAACCACAGTTTAGTTTCCCCTGACCATCGCTTAATTCGACCTGATAAAACTTTTGATAAGGTGAGACTCCGTAACGGAATGATCCTTCAACTATACGATCACCATCTTGAGCTTTTTTAATTGAGACGTAGGAAGAATGATAGGTTTGCTCCACTGGATAAATATAATCCCCTAAATTTTCAACGGCTAACATGGCTTTTTCCAACGGGACATTATTGAATTCAAGTTCCTGACTAAATTGTGAGATTCGCCGTTGCTCAAAATCGATCTTTGATCTTCTGAAAAAATTCACTTCCGAATTAGGGGCAATAAAAGATGACTCGATTTTGTCGTTATCAAAACTGAGGTGCCATTGCCCATCAAATGAAACGTCATCGAGGAGATAGAACTTACCAGGATAAGATAATTTGCCTGATAACGAGGCGTTTTCCTGCGAAGAAATTGGTCGTGTAAAATGAAATTCTCCCTGAGCAGTTCCCTCTAACTTTTTAAGAAATGGATTCTGAATTTCTTCTCCCACCACAGACAGATATTCCATAGGAAAAGCATCAAATTTGAGTTTAGCTTTAATCTCATGAGCTTTTCCGGTTATTTCCCCGACACCCACTTTTTTACGATTTACCGAGAGGTCAATGAGTGAGGTAAAGTCCACATTTGCCGGATTAAAATTAGATCTACCGTCAAGTACAAGATCTTCAAATTGAAATGAATCTGAGATGTCCCGGGTTTTGAATTCTCCTCGATAAATCAGTGACCATTCTTTGATATTTGGAGTGACGTCACCGAAAAGCCAAAGCTCTGAGATGTATTTCCTTTCTTTATGTGTAATCGTTATAGGTATCGTCATTTCAAAAGCAGAATTTCTGCCATATTGAAACTCTCTGACCAGAAGTTTTGAAAAAGAAAAATACCTGCGGTCTGTCTGCAAATCCCGAATAGAAACTTTTTTCGCCCTTAAAGTATAGTTCGCATCAAGCAAGTAGCCAGGGACGTCTATCTGAACTATTGATTTATTATTTTTGGCAAGGGAACCTGAGGAAGCCACAATCTCTTCTGACTCAGCTTCTGAGACAAAAATATCGAGATATTTTATATTTATTTGGGCGTTCCCGCGATTAAACAGGACTAACCACCAGGGAATTTTTAATTGAACTTCCTGGGCTTTCAGAAAGGCCTTACCATCTCTGGTCAGAGAAAGATTCTGCAGCTTGAGTGAGAAATCAAGCGATACCCCATAATCCAATTCTTCAACTTTTAAGACAGAGCCGGGATAATTCTTCCTTGCCTGTTCATTGAGAAGCATCACCAGTGATTCCGGATTTAGCTTGTTATAAGCACTAACAATCAATCCACCCAGAACCACAAACAATCCAACCCAAGACCAAACTATGAATTTTGATGATAATCTCATGGCCATTCCTTAGAGCTTCTGCAAAGGTGCAAATTTCACCATGAATTTTTTACGAATCCCGTCACGAAATAGAATGGTTACCTTTTCATCCTGGCCCATACCTTCCGAGTCTAAAACAGTGCCCTCGCCGTAGAGGGCATGCATGATCTTAGAACCTGACGGATAGTTCACTGTACTGACAGGTCGTTTCGTCTGATAAACCTTGTCCGAATAAAAAACATCATTATTGTCAGGTGCTCTTTGATCAAACTCATCAAAGGCATGGGATGAAAAATCATTATTACGCTTAGGGGTGGTTTGAAAATTCTTCCAGATATAATACTTTGAAGGAATCTCCTGTAAGAATTGTGACGGTCCATTAAATTTCAGACTTCCCCACAACATGCGCCCTTGAGCAAAAGTAATAGTTAATTGTTTCATTGCGCGGGTCATTGCCACATAAAAAAGCCGGCGCTCTTCTTCAATGGCCATCGCTCCTACTTCTAGGCTTTTGTAAGATGGGAAAATATTTTCTTCGGCACCAATGAGAAATACGTATGGATATTCCAGACCTTTTGAGCCATGAACTGTCATAAGAGAAACTAATTCACCATTGGCTTCTTCAGTAGTTGAATCCAGTGTAATGGTTTCGAGGAACTTTACCAGACTGGGTTCTGACTCAGATTCCTCGAACTGCTTGATGGCGCTCATTAATTCTTCAAGGTTCTCGAGACGTGCTGCTCCTTCATAACTTTTGTCAGCTTTTAAAAATTCATAGTAGCCAGATTCATTTAGAAGCTTCTCATAACTTAACGTAGGCGGATGATTCTGTGATTCAAGTACTTGAACTTCCTGAATCAAATGCACCAACTGATTAAGAGCACTCTGAACTTTTCCAGATAGCGATAGATGACGGAACTCTGATGGATCTTCTACGATTTTTTCAACTAATTCAAACAATGAAAGCTGAAGTCTCACAGCTTCATCTTCTAATTTTCTTAGCGAAGTCGCTCCAACACCTCTTGCAGGTGTATTGATAATTCTTGTCAGAGCGAGGGAATCTTTTTTATTAACGACAACGCGCATGTAGGAAATCATGTCTTTGATTTCTTTTCGATCGTAGAACTTAATCCCTGCGACAACACGATATGGAAATTTCTCCTTGCGGAGAGCATCTTCAATGGTCCGGGAATGAGCATTGTTTCGGTAAAAGACGGCAATGTCTTTTAAGGACACACCCTCTTGCGCCAAGAGTTTAATTTGCTGGCCAATATACTCAGCCTCCGCTTTATCGTCCCGACATTCAACAATACGGATCTCATCGCCTTCTGAATTATCGGTCCACATGTTTTTGCCTTTTCGAGCAATGTTGTGTGAAATGACTTCGGAAGCGGCTTCAATGATTTTTTTAGAAGAGCGGTAATTTTGTTCGAGCTTGATTAATTTGGCTTCAGGAAAAATTGATTCATAGTTCAGAATATTTCGGATATCTGCCCCCCGCCATGAATAGATCGACTGATCTTCGTCTCCTACAACGCAGATATTTCGATGAAGATGACTTAATTGCTGGATCAACTCAAACTGCGCTCGGTTAGTGTCCTGATACTCGTCTACCAACACGTACTTATACTTATGCTGGAACTTCTGTAGCACTTCAGGAAAGGATCGAAAGAGATTCAAAACACCAGTAATTAATCCACCGAAATCAACAGCATTACTTCGGTGTAATTCCCCCTCGTATTCAATGAAAATATCCCAAAGTCTTTTGTCTTCAGCATATTTCTCCACATCTTCCGTTTTCGGTAAACCCATGTAGTAGCCGATGTTTTTCAGGCCATCAATGTAGGCTGCGACGGTGTAAGGAGAAAGTTCTTTTTGATTGATACCACGTTTACTCAAGATGGCTTTAATGATCGATTGGGATTCACCATCATCATAAATGGTGAAGTTTTTGCTCAGACCAAGGTAGGTTGCTTCCATACGCAAGACCTTGGCACAGAAAGCGTGAAAGGTAGTTACTTGTAGAGCGCCTACGTTGATTTGGGTATTAGCAGCTAAGCGCTCGCGCATCTCACGGGCAGCTTTATTAGAAAAGGTTACTGCCAAGACCTGAAAAGGACTTACTCTTTTCTCTTCCAAGAGATACTGAATCCGGGCCACAAGAGTACGGGTTTTGCCTGAGCCCGCACCGGCCAGTATCATAACCGGACCATCGGTCTTGAGTACTGCCTCTTTTTGGGACTCATTCAAAAAATTCAGATTCATTATTCAACCGTAACTGATTTTGCCAAATTTCTAGGTTTATCGATGTCAGTTCCCTTGAGTTTAGCAATGTGATAAGCCAGGAACTGCAGTGCAACGTTCACATACAATGGACTTAAATTAGGAAGGCCTTCAAAATTAAGCGGAATATAGTAATCCGACAAATGCTCAATCTCGGAGTTATTGGCCGGTCCTAGAACCACCATCTTACCCCTGCGAGCTTTCACTTCCTCAACGTTTGAAAGAGTTTTTTCTAAAAGCTCAGGGCCAACAATTGCGATGTTAACAATATGCTCATCAATCAAGGCAATTGGTCCGTGCTTTAATTCACCAGCGGCATACCCCTCAGCGTGAACATAAGCGATCTCTTTGAGTTTTAGTGCACCTTCTAGTGCAATAGGGAAGTACTTGCCACGGCCAGTGAAAATGAAACCTTTCTTATTGTAGATTTTTTGAGCTACATCTTTCAGAGAGTCAGAATTTGCACAGAGTTCTCCAATGCGGTTTGAAAGTAATTGAATCTCTGAGAATAGTTTTGGATCGTCCAAGGAACCATCAATCGCCCGACTCATGAGAAATCCTGTAAGCGCCTGAAGAGTAAAAGCTTTAGTTGATGCCACACCAATTTCTACTCCGGCGTGAATCAGAAAGTTTTTATCAGAGTTACGGAAAAGAGTTGAGCCTTCAACGTTTACGATAGAGTAACTTGGAATACCTTGTTCTTTGCAAAGCTCCTGACAGGCAAGAGTATCGGCAGTCTCTCCGGATTGAGAAATAAACAACCCGATCTCATCTTTATGGAGAATCGGATTCTTGTAACGAAACTCAGAAGCTATATCAACGGAAGCTCTTTGACGATTGATTTGCTCGAAGTAATTTTTAATCACTAAACCAGCATGCCAAGCAGTTCCACAAGCAGTGAGATGCCAGCCCCCGGTTTTAAGATTCTTTAGTTCATCCAGGATCTTGCGACCTTCATTTTTGATGTAATATGCTGCGAGTTTATCTACCAGTGCCGGCTGCTCGTGGATTTCCTTCAACATAAAATGTTCGTAAGGTCCCTTGGTAGTAGCATCCATCGTCATTGAGTTGCCCTGAAACTTGTAACGGTTTGAAGGGCTCAGATCTAATTCGTAAAAATTAACTGTCACATCAGTTGTGGTAACAACACTTTCACAAATAACTGCATCCTGAGGGAAGTAAATTCTTGGTGCAAACCCGATTAGAGCAAAAGGATCAGAGGAAACAAATGCTTCACGTGTTTCTTTGTTATCGCCCACAACAAGTGGGGCTGAACGCTTGATACAATAAAGTTTATCCGAAGCTTTCTCAATGATAACAAATGCTGAGTTACCAGTAATGGTATTGAAAGCTTTTGCAATCGACTGAAGAACCGTGCTCCCTTGTTTGAAAAATTTTGTCAAAAGAACCAGAAAAACTTCTGAATCGGTTTGAGATTTAAATTGAAAGCCTTCAGCCTGAAGTTCTTTTTTAAGAGGAGCTGCGTTTTCAATAATACCATTGTGAACAACGGCAAAGATTTCGTTACCATGGGGGTGAGCATTGTCAGTGGTAACTGCTCCATGGGTAGCCCAGCGGGTATGACCGATTCCAGTATGAGAGAACGGTTTTTTCTCAGCAATGAGTTCTTTTAAGTTCTCAAGCTTCCCTTCTTTTTTCAGGATCTGGAGTTCGTTATTAATCTTGAGGCAAATACCTGCGGAGTCATATCCGCGGTACTCAAGCCGTGAAAGACCTTCAACAATAGGATTTACAGAATTACCGGGACCAGAATAGCCGACTATTCCACACATAAGGACTCCAAAATGAGATTGAAACTTAAGGGCTCCAATCTATCATTTTGGGTGAGAAGATACTAGGCTAATGCAAAGCGCGTCACGCCTTTTTGGTCTTCAGGAACCGCTTAGCAGCCCCTTCTTTTGTGACCTGCTGAGAACGAGCAATGGCAAAGCCCCCATCGGGAACATTTTTACTGATAGTTGACCCGGCTGCTACAAATGCGTCATTTCCGATTTCTATTGGAGCAATTGCCTGGCAGTCAGAACCGATAAAGGTATTAGAGCCGATTTTGGTTTTGTGTTTATTGGCCCCATCGTAATTACAGGTAATAAATCCACAACCGATATTGGAATTTTCACCTATCTCAGCGTCACCGATGTAACTTAAATGTGAAACCTTCGCTCCTTTGCCGAGTTTAGATTTTTTTACCTCAACAAAGTTGCCAATCTTGGCTTCAGGACCAATATCAGCGCCGGGTCTCAGACGGGCCATGGGACCGACAGTTGCATCCGGATGAACTTGTGCTTCTTCCAGATAGCTGCCGGAGAGAATCTCAGCGTTTTCCATGATCACTGAATCCTTAATGAAGCAGTTTGATTCAATCACAACATTTTTGCCAATTTTTGTTTTGCCTAAAATAGTTACTCCTGGATAAACAATCGAACCGACTTCAATCTGAACATCGTCCTCGACATAACAAGAGTCAGGATTTAAAAAGCGCACACCATCAATCATTAGTTGTTTCACTTTTTTTGATCTCACAAGTTTATCAACCTGCGCCAGTTGCTCGAGGGTGTTGATTCCTAGGAATGGCGTTTCAGAAGCAAATTGAACTGCAGCGACCGAAAAATGTTCCTGAAAAAGATCAGTCAGATAGAATTCACCGGATTTATTATTATTACTGATAGTTCCCAAAATCGCTTTTACGTGGCTGGTTTTCAGTATATAGAAAGCGGAATTTACCTCCGTGATTTTTTTCTGACTGGCATCAGCATCTTTTTCTTCAACGATTTTAAATCCCTTTGTGCCTCTAATTATTCGACCATATCCTATGGGATTTTCTGCATTGAAAGTAGCTGCAACTCCCACAAGCTCTGGTTCGTTTTGTAGCTTTTGGAAAAGTTCCTTGAACTCATTTTCGGTGATGAGCGGAGTATCGGCACAGGCAACCATAGTATAATCATGTTCCCAAAAGTGCGGAAGATCGTTGAAACAGGCCCGCAAAGCATCCGCTGTTCCATTCTGCTCTTTCTGCCAGGCCGTTTTAATGATCGATTTTTGAGAGTGATTACGATGCCATTCTTCGAGTAATTCTTTGCGATGGCCAATAACGATACCGATTTCTGCCTTAAGAGAAGATGAAAATGCGAATTTTATAGAGGCTTCCACCACATAATCCAGCAGAGGTTTGCCGGCACAGATGGCCAGAGCCTTGGGTGAATCAATTTTCATCCGGGTACCTTTGCCAGCAGCTAAAATTACTATACCAATTGAGTTAGTCATACAAATCCGAACCTTTTTATCAGTCTTTTTTAAATCATTGTTTTCTCATACCCACTCGAGGGAAAACACCTCTTAAGCCTACACTACAAAACTAACATTCTCAGCTAATTAAAATGAAAAAAAACTTCAGAAACACTTAAAAAACTGTAAAGACGCCTCGTAAATATCCCGATTTAGATTCTGTAAATGTTCACGGAAGAGACATACCGCTAGAGGAGATAAAGTATGGTGACGAATTATGAGGGAGAAGCGATTGAGTTCAAGGAAACGCTCCCTTTGCTGCCAGTTCGCGATCTTGTTGTATACCCGTTCATGATCCTACCATTATTTGTTGGTCGTGAAACTTCTATCAAAGCAGTTGAAGAGTCACTGAATAACACAGACAGACTAATTCTCCTGGCTTCGCAGAAAGATATTACTGCTGAAAGCCCTACTCCATCTGAAATTTATGAGATGGGCACGGTAGCAATGATCATGAGAATGCGAAAGCTACCTGATGGTCGTGTAAAAATTCTTATCCAAGGCTTGGCTAAGGCCAGGATCAAAGAATTCGTTGGTACAGAACCATTCTACCAAGTGAAGGTAGAGAAGGTTGAGACTCAACCGGTAACAGCAAACTCTTCTACGATCGAAGCTCTTGCAAGAACTGTAAAAGAAAATCTTGAAAAAGTAATTTCACTGGGCAAAGTTCTATCCCCTGATATTTTGATGGTGCTTGAAGATATCCAGGATCCAGGAAGACTAGCAGATCTGGTTGCTTCAAATCTGAATTTGAAAGTCACAGAAGCACAAAAAATCCTTGAACTATTGGACCCGGTAGAAAGACTAGGCCACATCAATCAAGTTCTTGTAAATGAACTCGAAGTACTGACTCAGCAAGCCAAGCTAAAAGCTAACAACAAAGATGATCAGGCGAAAAATCAAAAAGAATTTTTCTTGCGTGAGCAAATTAAAGCTATGAAGCAGGAACTTTCAGAAGATTCTTCTGACAAGAATGATGAGTTCGCTGAAATTCGTGAAAAGATCGCAGCGAAATCACTTCCGGCTGATGCAGAGAAAGAAGCACTTAAACAACTTGGTCGTCTTGAGAGAATGCATCCTGATTCTTCAGAGGCAAGCATACTTCGTAGCTACCTGGAATGGGTTGTAGATCTTCCATGGAGTGAGGAATCAAAAGAAGTAACGGATCTTCAATTCGCCAAAGATGTTTTGGATGAGGATCATTTTGATCTTGAAAAAGTTAAAGAAAGAATTCTTGAATATCTGGCAGTGCGCACACTTAAAGGTGGAGCAGCTAAAGGCCCTATCCTATGTTTCTCAGGACCTCCTGGTGTTGGTAAAACATCGCTTGGTAAATCTATTGCAAAAGCCACTGGTCGTGAATTCGTAAGAATCTCACTTGGTGGTGTAAAAGATGAATCAGAAATTAGGGGGCATCGTCGTACTTACGTTGGTGCTATGCCGGGCCGATTTATCCAGGCAATGAAGCAATGTAAAACAATCAATCCTATTATCCTTCTCGATGAGATCGATAAGCTTGGGTCTGATTTCAAAGGTGATCCGGCTTCTGCGATGCTAGAAGTTTTAGATCCAGAGCAGAACTGTTCATTCAGGGACAACTATCTAAACTTGAATTATGATCTTTCTAAGATCATGTTTATCGCTACGGCTAACGTTCTTGAACAGATTCCAGGGCCCCTTCGTGACCGTATGGAAATCATCAATCTTGCTGGTTATAGCCAGGAAGAAAAAGTTCAGATTTCAAAAAAATATCTCATTCCTAAACAAATGGATGAGCATGGAATTACTGATCAACATATTCAGTTCCATGATGAAGGTGTCGAATTCGTAATCGCTGGCTACACTCGTGAAGCTGGTCTACGAAATCTGGAAAGACAAGTTGGGGCTTTATGCCGAAAAGTGGCAAAAAAGATTGCTTCAGGTGAGCACTCTAAAACTCATATCCTGTCTGCGTCCGTTGAAGAGCTACTTGGTCCACCAGTTTATTCGCGTGAAGATTCGAATGAATATGATGAAATTGGAGTAGCTACTGGTCTTGCCTGGACTGCTGGTGGAGGAGAAATTCTCCATATCGAAGCGACCAAGATGAAAGGGCGAGGAATTACCCTCACTGGTCAACTTGGTGATGTGATGAAAGAATCAGCTCATGCAGCCTTGGGCTTTATCAGAAGTCACGCCAAAGAACTGGGTATTGATGAAAAGTTTTTCGAAGAAAACGAGATTCATATTCACCTTCCAGCAGGTGCTATCCCTAAAGATGGTCCGTCGGCCGGTATTACTCTGGCAACGGTGATTACATCACTCTTGACCGGTTCTTACATCAGTAAGGACATTGCCATGACGGGTGAAATCACTCTGACCGGTAAAGTTCTACCGGTTGGTGGGATTAAAGAAAAGGCCCTGGCAGCTATGAGAGCGGGTATTGAGACGATCATCATTCCTTGGAAGAACCAAAAGGATGTTCTGGAAATCCCCGCTCAGTATCGCAAAAAACTAAACTTCATTCCGGTGAAGAATATTCAGGAAGTTCTCAGCATCGCTTTAGTAGACTGGAAAGGTCAACTTGATCTGGATCAGCATAAAAGAAAAACTGACGAACCGAAAAAGCCAAAAGACAAAAACGGCCAAATCGCCGCATGATAAAGGGCCCCTCACGGGGCCTTTTTCTTTTCTTCCCTTCTATTCCGCGCCAAATTTGTTATTCTATGTCATATGATTGAAGAACGTTCAAAACTAAAAGTCGTTATTGTCGATGACTCTGATTTTTCCCGCACAATAATCATCAAAATGTTAAAAGATGAGGGATTCAATGTGGTGGGTGAAGCTAATTCAGCCGCAGAAGCATTAATGGTAATCAAGGAAAAAAAGCCGCATGTTGTTATTACCGATATTGTTATGCCAGAAGTCAGTGGCATCGAGCTAACAGAAAACATTAATCAAAACTTTGATAACACATTTGTCATAGTCATTTCGTCACTCTCTCAGGAACATGTGGTGCTTGAGGCAATTGGTGCAGGCGCCGCAGACTTTATCGCTAAACCGATAAATCAACAGCAGCTGACTGATTCTTTGGAAAAGATCATGTCACAGATTGAAGGTGATTAATTAAAGGGGAGAACATGGAAGTTTCTCGTGCATTAGAACTAGATATAGTTAAAGAAATTAACATCCTCTCGAATGTGAGAGTAATTCACAGACATGATTTAAATCCAGTTTATTCAAAAGAAAATCTGCAGGTACAGTTCACACTTTCAGGGGAACTAAAAGGTGGGATCACTTGTTACCTTTGTCTGGATGATCATTTGTTAAATGCCACTGATAAGAATTACCTTTTCCCCTTATTTGTAGAATCGATGAATATCCTGATTGGACGCCAGATTAGCTATGATCACGAACTTAGAAATTTTAATATTAATCTTTCGGCACCGAAATTATCGATGAATCCCAAAGAGTTGAACACTGCTTTCAAATCATCAATGCAAAAGTATGAGTTGGAACTGGATGGATATAACTTTTCAATTTTGAATGAATATAGTCTCGAGGCGATGAACTAATGAAAACTGTATTAGGAATTTTCGGCATTTTTATTGCCACTGTTTTTCTCTTGTCTATTGAGATTAATCGCAAGCCTATTTTCTCACATATTTATCGAGTTATTTCTCCTGCAACCCAGACCGCACAGAATGCAACGGAGAACTTCTTTGATCGATCTATGAATAAAACACAGAAATACTCTAAGAAAATCTTTGATAACTCTGTCCCGAAGTTAGATGATGCTGTCAGATCTAAAATGTCTGGTGTGAAAAAATCAGTCAAAGAACCTCTGGAAAAAATCACTGAGGAAGAAAAACAAGAACTAGATGAATTGATTAAATCTCACAATTAAAAGCTCCTTGTTGATCTGTGCCGCAAAAATGGACAGATCAACAAGTTTTTTTATTGCACCGATGTCAGTGGAGACTTCGTAGTATTTGTTTTTATGTTCGTTGAAACTTTTAGCAAATTGGCTTTAGGATTTGTCCTTCGTTCCAACTGTTTGATCCATGGGCATTCTGTTTTAGTCTCAGTAGCTGAAGCCATGACAGAAAACAAAATGACAAAAATGATGAATTTCATAGATCCTCCGTTTGAGGATTTACATACAATTAACATGCCATTTGTAAGCTAAATAAGTTATTGGAATTTATCTAATGTGTCTGTCAAAAGTTCGAGCAGTGACAAGAACATAAACAGGGAGCCCAAAAGAGCTCCCTGGATTAAATTTAGATAGATTGAGCTTTAGTCGATTCAGAAGGCTTAGAGACTGGCTTCTTTGATTGCGAAGTCATATTAGCCTTAGGATTTCCCCGACCCTGTCTCATCATCGGACAGTCTGTTGAGGTTTCACCAGCGAAGGCAGTATTTAAAAGAGCGGATAAAGCAATAAAGACAAAGAGTTTCATAAATTCCCCCTGAAAGGTAGTTACCTCTTGATAAGCAAGCATGGTGCCAAGGCTTAGTACCCTCAAACCATTGTATGTTGGTTCAGGGTTGTAGATGTTTTTTACAGAGGTGTCTAAACTTTAGACAGTAGAAAAAAGGCAAAAAAAAACCCTCCGTAGAGGGCTTAGATAGAAAAGAGATTTAGAGAGATTACCCTTGAGCACCTTTGCTCGCTTTAGCTTTCTGATTTCTGTTTTTCTTTGTCGAAAGTGAAGCTGGAGACTTGTCCACAATAATACGTTTTTGGGCCATACCCCGACAGGCAACAGCTTCTGATGTCTTACATGTCTGACAGCAGTTAAGGTCTTTGGCAGCATTCTGAGCTGAATATGAATTTAAACTAGTGGTTAGAAACATCAAAGCCATTAAAAATTTCATAACAGTCCTTAGATTAGATGTTTAAGTTTACGCCGGCAGGCTTAACAATTGAAAGCAAGTTCTGGAAAGCCTGAGTCACCTGCAGGGCCATTTTGTGACCAGCACTCGACTCTACTTTTTTGATTTCACCATAGTTATCATAAGCAACGTTAATTTTTCCGATCTTTTCCATTTCAATCTCAACTGGTTTGCCAAGAGCATTGTATTTAAACGCCAATACACGTCTTTGGTTAGCCGACTCCTGGTCAACCATCTTAGAAATTTTTCCTTTAGAATCATAGATTAGGAAAACAATTTTACCGGCGTTATTTGATGCTTTAACCAAATTGCCCTTGGCATCGTATTCAAACTGAGTAGTGCCTTCGTTGTTAACAACTTTTTTAATTTTATTAATAGCATCATCGTACTCGATGTTTACGAAATCCCCCTTTGTAGAAGATTTCTTTACCAGTAGACCATTTTGATTGTACTCAAAATTAGTGACATGATTCCCGCGAGCAATCTTAATCGGCAGAGAGTTATCATTATAGATAGTGTCTGTTTTGATACCATTGATATCAGTAAGAATTCGGTAGGTATACTGAGCTCCATCCGGCTTGGTTTTGATTTCATATTCATAACGATTTGCTACGGGCTTACCATCAAAACCAGGCTTGGTTACGATAGTCCAATAATGATCTTCAGGGTTCTTCGGATTTGCACCGTATTGGTACTTTGTACCTTCGCCATTACGATCAACAACTTCCGAAACAAAGAAAGTCTGAGGATCATATTTAACAACCAGCTTGGTTTTATCTGAATACTTAATTTCAGTCAGGTTGTGAGATTTATCGAAGGTATACTCATACGCATTGTCACCAACATCATTTGAATAAACCAGATCCGAGTCCTGATACTTGAAAGAAGATTTTTTCTCGCCAGATGACCAGATTTCTTTAACAAGTCCATCTGGGTACCATGAGAAAAAGATTTGCTTGGCTTGAGAATCTTTTAGAGACTCAAGTTTTCCTTCTTTATAAGTGAAAGTAATGAAGTAGCCAGCCTTATCGGTTACTTTCACCATATTTCCTTCATTGTTAAAGAAATCCTGGCGGCCATCAGCCGATTCCCGGCGGAAACCATCTTTCGTTACATGAAGGGTTTGTGGTCCCATATCATGAGAGTGAAGCACAGTGCCTGGAGCAACTGCAGCTTGAATACC
Source organism: Halobacteriovoraceae bacterium (assembly GCA_040382895.1). Taxonomy (GTDB): domain Bacteria; phylum Bdellovibrionota; class Bacteriovoracia; order Bacteriovoracales; family Bacteriovoracaceae; genus Peredibacter. Next base: position 7,924 of record JBEIEO010000007.1, on the reverse strand, counting down.
AAAGTTCATCGCGTAAGTATGCCGAAGTTCAGCATTACCCGCTAATTTTTGGACGAGCTCGCTCGATGCCTTCTCAGAAAGTGCCGTTTTCTTCTTCATTTCATTAACGATCTTTGTTGCCGCAGCTACAGGATCAATATTGGTTTTAGGTGTAAAGCGAGTTTTAGCACCAGTCCCATGTTCATGGATAATAACTGAACCATCCGCAGAAACTTCTAGACGAGTTTCAAACTCACTTCCCCATCCAAAACCAAACCAACCGATCTCAGTTGCTTTTGAATTGTAAGTTCGAGTGATCTCTAATTTTTTCCCGCCACCTGGAACTACGATATCAGTGTAGGAAATGTAAAAATTTCCGTTCTTTAAGTTAACACCAGCGAGCGCAAATGCACTCATCAACATGGTTAAAAGAACGAAAAACAACTTGCTCATAAACTTCATGACTCCACCTTTTAACAGATAGTTATAACTATCCATTTTATCGGTTAAATTCGTATTAAACTTTAATATCAATTATCTTCAAAATCACGAACATTCCCAAGGCCACCATGCCACAAATGACTAGCAAAGCAATTATCCCCAGGACTGTTCCAAATAACAGTGGATAGTAGTCGGGATCACCGCTGCCAAACATCAAGATCATCATAAATGGCATACATCCAATGATGTAGGCCTGGATCTTGCCTGAGGCTACATAAGTATCAATTTTCAACTGGAGACGGACACGTTCCCGAATGACTAACACAATAGTGTCAAAAACTTCGGCAAGATTACCCCCGGTTTCGCGCAGAATGTTTACACTTGTAACGAACATCTCGTTATCTTCTGTATAAACTCTTTTCTTCAGATTCTCGAGTGCCTCATCCAACGGAACACCGATCTTCGCCTGCTGAAGGACAAGGTTAAATTCTTGGCTCACAGGAGCTGGTAGTTCGTCGACCACCATTCCAATGGCTTGAGGTACAGTAAGACCTGCGCGGATACCGTTAGCTAACAGGTTCAATGCATCTACCATCTGAAGCTGGTATTGTTTTTTTCTTTTTTCTTCGAAGAAATCCACTAGAGGTCTAGGTGCTTTCCAACCTGCAATCGTCGCTGCGATCCCTACCACCACTCCCAAAGTGAGTTTCCCAATAATTGCGAGTACGCAAAAGAAGAAAATTCCAGAGCCAATCGACATTATTAAAAGTCCCCAAGTTACCTTATTGGGATCAACTTCTATATGCAGAATTTCAAACTTCTTCAGGATATAATCTCTAGTTCCTGAAGTTTGTTCATCTACCCACGCAAAGATTTTGATACTGTTTACATAACAAAAAATGAAGAATCCAAGACCTATTACGGTCACTGTACCTGTCTTACCCAGAACATCCAGAAAAAAAGAGACCTCACGCTTCTGTTTCACGGCTTGTGCCAGTGCTGGGGAAGTGATCAAAAATAAAATTGCATTTATTAACCAGTTCATTCTATTTATTCACAAAAAGTCCACGTGGGACTTTGTAACCTTTCTGCTCAAGTTTTTCGATGAACTTCGGAATGAATCCAGAAGCCATAAATTTACCGATGATCTTACCGTCTTTACCCATTCCTTCTTGCTTGTAGGTGAAAATATCCTGAAGGGTCACGACTTCGCCCTGCATACCACCAATCTCGGTAATATAGAGACATTTACGAGAACCATCATCAAGTCGGGACTGCTGAATAATCATATGTACTGCAGAGGCAATCATTTCTTTAATCGCTTTCTGTGGAAGGCCGGCTCCAGAATAGTTAACGAGTGTTTCAAGACGAGAAACGGCATCACGTGGAGTGTTCGAGTGAACAGTTGTCATCGATCCATCGTGACCGGTATTCATGGCCTGTAGCATATCCAATGTTTCACCACCTCGACACTCACCTACTACGATTCGGTCTGGGCGCATACGTAGTGTTTGTTTTACAAGACAGCGGATATCAATTTCACCATCACCTTCAAGGGATGGAGGACGAGTTTCCAAACGAACCACGTGGTCCTGTGGAAAGTTCAATTCTGCGGAGTCTTCGCAGGTAATAATTCGTTCATTAGACTGAATGAATCCACCCAACATATTAATCAATGTCGTTTTACCAGAACCAGTACCACCGGATACAACGATATTTCTGTGGGCTTCAACAGAGATACGCATGAAATCTGCCATTTCTTCAGTCATGGCACCAAACTTAATCAGATCTTTGTAATCCAGACGCTTGTCCGGGAACTTTCTGATGGTAATTACGCAACCATCAATCGCACATGGTGGGATGATCGCATGCACACGTGAGCCATCTGCTAGTCGTGCATCAACGTAAGGAGTTTTCTCATCAATTCTTCGGCCAATTGGTGCTACGATTCGTTCAATTACATTCATCACCTGACGATCATTAGTGAAGGTAACTTCTGATTTACGAACTTTACCTTTTTGTTCAAAGTAAATTTTCTTGGGTCCTACCACCATGATCTCAGAAATCGACTTATCTGAAAGCATGTCTTCCAGTGGACCTAGTCCGAGGGCTTCATCAAGAATTTCTTTTACGATTTTATTCATGTCCTCGCGGTTATTAAGAATACCTTTGGTATCTTCTTTGCCGAGAAGCTCCACAACCATCTTCTTGGTTTGCTCTCGAAGAATGATTTTCGCCTTGGGATCATTGTCGTCTTGTTTCTTAAGATCCATCTCTTCAACCAGAGCTTTATGGATACGACTTTTCAGTTCGGTCCACATGTCTTTGGCTTTCTTTTCGTCAGCCACTGCATCACCGGAACTACCGGGTTTAGAAGCACCTACATCCTGAGGCTTAGCGATCTTTTCCAGAGTCTTTAAAACGTTTTTCTGAATGAGCTTACGAACGCAATCAGTTACACCGGTTGCAAAAGGACCTTTCGCACCCACCAGAGCAGGAATCGACTTTGAAAGGGCAGCAATACAATTAGCATCATCCCTTGGTATGGCATGAAAGACAGGTTTACCAATCTGTTTTCCAATAACATCCGGGCTCACTGGATGTCCGTTAACCGCCTGGTTTACCAGAAGCTGGATCATATCTTTAGGAAAGAGCATTGTAACCAGATCGGTGTACATACGCTTACACTGATTCACTGCCAGAAGATCTGGGGAAACGACTACAAAAATGAGTGTTGAAAACTCCAGAGCTTTTAAGGTAAGTGGAGTAAGTTCACTTCCCCCATCGATGACGATCACAGGATATATGTTCGTGATCGCTTTCAGGGCTTTTCCTAAGCCTTCCTCATTAATCTGGTTAGCTGCGATTGGTTCAGTTGGCATCCCGATAAATGAAACACCATTTTTATGATCAGTTGTAAAAAGTTGAATCGATTTCGGATCGATTGCTCCAGAAAACTCCGCAAGCTCTTTAACATTTTTCTTAGACTTCAAACCAGTGATGATGTTTTGATCTCCGCAAGCTTTTTGATCAAAATCAAGTAGTAACGTTTTGGCGCGAATTTCAGCTGCGTAGGCAAAGGCAAGGTTCGCCGCAACCTGCGACTTACCAACACCCCCCTTACCACCGATTACTGTGATGATATTGCCTGCCATATTACTCTCTTCTCCGGAATTTTTTTCTAATCTCTTCTGTTCCTACCGAAGCAGACTCGATAATTTCTGGAGTTACAAACATTACGTACTGACTTTTAGTCGTAGAATAGTTTTTTGAACGCAGCAATCTGAATAATGGTGTCGCTGTTGATCCTCCGGCTGCAGCATTCTGCGGAGCCGGATCCGATTTGTCATATTCAGTAGAAGACTGATTAAATACAACTCCACCGACGGCAGCTGATTCTTTCGACTTAACAACGATGTTGGTCGAAATAGAGTTATTAGTTGTCACTGTTGTGTCATTTCCCACAGCTAGATTCACACTCAAGTTAAGTGCCATTTCGATCTTTTCTTGTTCCAAAATCCTTGGAGTGACATCCATTTGTAATCCGACGGTGGACTGAGTGGCTTTGGCGTTGTCACCAGTTCCGACCGCAAACGGATAGGATGTCTGTTTTCCGATATTTGCTTTTTGAGAATCCCTGGTAATGACCATTCCAGATTGAATAACCCGTGCGTATCCAGCACTTTTGGCCGCATTCAGTTTTGGAAACAGGTTTGAGATGGTTGCACTTAAAGTTCCACTGGAAGTCGAAGACACGTTACCATTGGCGGTTTGTCCAAATTGAATTTGAGAAGCATCTTCACCCATGAGGGGAGCCCATTTGAAAGCAAAAACTCTACCGTAATTTTTTGCTAATTCCACAAACTGCGTTGTTACCTTCACCATCTTTGGGGCCGGTTGAGGCTCCTTCTTCTCATTGATGGCAATGAAGTCCAGAATTTCAGGTTGATCAGGTGTCGCATATCTTTGATCGCCCGAAGAAAGTGAAGCAATTTTAGGTGGTAGATAAGCTTGAGCGATGCTCATCGCTAGCTTCTTTTTTCCTTCAGAACTTACGACACCTTCCAGCCAGTAAGTTTTATTAACTACCCGAACACTCACGTCTTTAAGATTGTTTTTTGCCAGTTCATCGCTCATCTTACGAGCAATGATTCTTTGAGTCTGTGGACTCAATTCAATGATCGACATGACTTCACCATAGCTGGCGAGAACTTTTGAAACACGGCCGATATCATCGGGAACAACGATCTCACCACCAACGAAGACCTTACCACCTTTGATACCGATATCGAGACCTTCTACGTCACCTATAAGTTCACGAAGTTCAGCAACGATATTAGATTTACCTGTGGCGGTGATGGTTACAGTGTAGCGGAGGCGAATTTCTCCAAGATTATCTCTTAATAAGACAGTTGTGCGACCTGGTTTGAGACCCTTGAAGATAATTTCTTTTTTATTCGGGATCAGAATCAGTTTCAAAAAATTATCAGACCCGATGGTTACTTTAGTGGAGTAATCAAAGTCAATCTTCTCGACGGTATCGATGCCCATGGCGACTTCTAATTCTTTCTCAACCACTGCTGAAGGCGTAGCTGCAGGATCCTGTGCCCAAGTACCAAACGAGATCAAAGAAATAAGAATTAAGAGAAGTAACCTAACGGCCACCAGCGGCTCCTCTTCGAGTTTGGGCTGCTTGCTCAGCAAAGTAAGTTTTCGCTTCAGCAGCATCTTCACCTAATACATCAAACAGTCGAGTTGCTGTGATACGTTCGATATTTTTGTCGTCATTATTTCTTAGAGACAAGAAAATACCATTACCGGCCGACATCATGAACACCATGTTCTGAACCTCAAAAGGAGTTAGCTCCAGAGTCACAGTGTTATAATTGGTGTAGTTATTTAATTTAACCTGACGAGTATCATTTTCAGTTTTCAGGTTCACTAGTGGTACAGAGTTTGTAACATACAATCCGGTTGAGAGAATCAATACATCCTGGAGAACAGTTTTAACTTTCAACTTTTCTTTTTTACCGGCGGCATAGTCCACCAAAGCGAGAACATCGACTCGATCTCCAGGCTTCAAAAGACGGCTTACTGATTGCCCCTCCGTTACCTGAATCGAGAGTGCACGTTTCCCAATGGAAATCTGACGTGATAATCCAGATTGAGCTCCAGGATAAGTCACTCGCGGGGCAGTGATCTGTTCACCAGCTTTAATTGGTACTGCTGCAATAGTATTATAAAGCTCTTCAACACTTTTGAAATGTCCAGGCATTTGGAATTTCGCTGGTACGTTCATGAGAGATACTTTTCGATCAACGATAACTTCGAGTTCTTTAATATCTTCCTTTGCTACAACAACTGGTGTGGCGTTTCCGTATTCACTAATGAGCTCTGTTTCCCGACTGGAAATATAGGAAAGCACCATCATCACCGCTAAACCGGCAAGGATAAGGGAAGTGGTAAAGGCCTTTGAATTCATAGTTCTTCCTAAACTTGAATGAAGTTTCGATACGTTAATTGTAACAGAATTTTCAATCCTAAGAGTAGAAAAGGACCATTTTACCTATTGGCCGGTAATCAAACATCCGCCTGCATTAGTCAGAGTTGCGTAGTCACCACCCAGAAAATCCGGAACAGGCAGAACATACTGACCATTTCGGTTATAAGTGGCTCCACATATCCCATAAACAGTCTGAACCCGGATGAACTGGGTAGTTGGTTGGGTGTAAGGCTCTTCGCACTTATCATTACCGGCAGCCTGTAGGGGCACTGAGATTTTATAGCAAGGAGCAACCGGTTTGGAATTGATGAAATAATCTTTGTACCCGATAAAAAACATCCCAAAGGTGCCCCAGTTTTCATGCGAATAAGTATTGCCATCATTTAAACTAGGCTTAGGCATGGTGGAGTTATTTTGAACTCGGTAGTAGAAATATCCACGGGTGATTTTTTGTTGATTGATAGATGCATTGATAGAGTTTGCAAAGCCGGAAATCATCGCATAAAACATAAACATGAGAGGCAAGAAGATGATTAGTTCAATCAGGGCCTGACCCTTTTGAGATTTCATCATGTCAGCAACCATTATCAAACAAAGTAATATCCATGGCGGGCGCATTACATTGATCCTGATCAGTGACACCCTTGCAGGTTCGGCTTGCACAAACGCCAAGAGTGGGTTCTCGTCCGAGGTAAGATTCTGAAACTAGTTCTAATTTTTGACCACCGGTTATCTTCCCCACTAGATCCATTTTTCTTTCAAATTTAGTGTATGCCCCGATCATAAGATACTCATTAGCTTCTGCTGACTGAGGTTCATCCTGAATTTTTAGAGCATCATTACTGATACCAAAAACTGAAAGATCATATTTGCGAAATGCTTCTTGCGCCTTTTCAATATCCCCACCTCTATTCGATGGTCCCCAGACATTGACAAAAGACGACTGAGTTAGAAATACCCGACTGGCCATGAAGGTTGCATAGTGAACCACGTAACCGGCGGCGTAATTGAGGGATGTATTGAATACAAGCAGAATCAAACTAACGGCGAAAATGAAACAGAAAATGAATTCAATGGTCGATTGACCGGCCTGATTAACTAACTTTTTCATTGGTAAGGGTCACTTGGTCCGAAGAAATGGGTTTTTCCTTCACGATCTGGGTAATAGGATGGGTGTTCATTTGCCCCGGGATAAGGACCATAGACTGAAACGTTACTGCTCTTCCAGGGAATAGCGTGACGATACTCCCACTCTCCCTGGTACTTAAAGAGTTGCCCAACTTGTCCCTGGTCACCGAACATTTTTTGAAAAAAAGATGATCGATAGAAGGTCACCACAAGAGACATCGCTACTGAGAGAAGCAGAATGTACTCAACGACAGTTTGACCTTTTTGATTTTTCAAAGCCATTGTTGCATTCCCAAAAGGATCCAAGCCAGAAAAATCACCGGTGCATAACTAAACCGGGATCGAATGGTGTCCTTTAAACCTTTCCAATAAGTATTAAAAGCATAAGCCTTAATTTTTTGAAAGTCCTTGGTAAATTTCAAACCCAACAAGATGATTCCGACTATTGCAGTTGAGTAAACAAGCTTTTCTAGAAAAGGCATTTGCAAAGATGGAGGAGTCAGCAAAAAAAGTGAGGCCAGATATTTGCTATCACCGGCCCCCATGATGTCGACCAGAAAAAGCAGAAATCCCAGGACAATGGCGCTGAGAGGAAAAATCAAGATCGTCCAGTCCCAGGGATAATCACTTCTAAGCCAAAAATAGCATCCCATGCTCAGCAAGGAATTGATCGCAAACCAACGATTCGAAATTTTTTTGATTTTAATATCAATCCAGGAGACTGCCATTAACTGGAGCAGAACCAGCCCGTAGACCCACGGACTCAAGGAGCGGTCCCGGTAAAACCGTTAACATAACCTTCAAAGAAGCACTCTTTCGGGCAGACGCCCACGGTCACGTTGCTTGTTAGTACGTGCCCTACGCTTCCCATGG
>JBEIEO010000006.1:0-27196 GCA_040382895.1 Halobacteriovoraceae bacterium | reverse complement strand
TGTTCTCTGCCCATAGTTCTTTGGGTGGATTCTGCATGATTTCCATTCGTTTAAGAACGTTCTCAAAGAATTGCTGAAGTTTGTCGTTGTTAGTCCAACGAATCATCTTAATCTGCTTAAGATTTCCATTTTTATCGTAAGTCATTCTTCCCGTCATAACGTGCTTATCATCACTCATAGGAAAATGCAGGTGAGGATACTTCAGAGTAAAGTCATGCAGCTCAGCTGCCACGGAAGTGGCATAGTTCTTTGCTCCTCGCTTAAGAAAACTGTAGAGGCGTAACTCCGCTTCGTTAAGCTCATCCAGATTCTTTCCATCCGGGACTTCATATTTGAGTGATATCTTATCACTACCAAAAATTTGGGAATTTCCACTGTAGGATTCCTGGGCCATCTTCTTCAATTCCTGATTATTGAACCGAAGTCCCTGTATCGCCGGAGCCGCAGTCTTTGGCATCGATCCTGGACGAGAAGTTTGTTGAGCTATGCTGGTGGGAGCTTTAATAGCTTCCTGAGGAATAGTCAGATCTTTAAAGCTTAACTCTTTACCCTTGGAGCTCTTCTGGCCTCGAGATTGAATCGAGGGCTTCGCCACCTGAGGTTTAAGGAAAATACTATTATCCACCGGCTTGTTCCGTTTGATCCCTAAGGTGTGAATCCTCAGCGGGCGGCGTGAATTATCGAGCTTTAGAAAGTCAGTGCTCAGGAGCGAATCCAGGGAATTGAAAGAGATGAAGGTCAGAAGGTGCAAGAGGAGTGAGCAACCTAAAAACAGGCCGAATCTTTTTTCATCGAATTGTCTTAAGGTCCTGACTGACATGGGGTCAGACTCCTTTACTCAAGATCATACACTGACTCTCTGATGGACGGCAATGTAGCACTGGTAGAATTGGATTTCTACCTATTGAGCAGGATTGTCGGATATATTACCTACTCTTGACTCTAGGTGCCTGTAAAAGAGACAATAACCGAGGAAAATTCAGGTTTTTTTCTGCCCCTGATAACAATAAGGATGTTGTTGACCATGAAAAAATTACTTAGCGTTTCTTCGTCTAAGATTCTCCTTCTATGTGGCGTCGGTTTACTCGTGACTCTTGGATCTTTCTGGCATCATCAGATGAATCAATCTCAGATGGATAAAATGAACATTTTGAATCAGGGAGTAGGTACCTGCTTTAACCGCATTTCCCAAACATTCACTGCACTCATGATCAGAGACGTTAATTCACCCTACCTGAATCGTGGCTTCATGGGCCTTTCCGATGAATGTCTCAATGAAACAATCAAAGGCATCAATCCTTTCCGTCAAAACGTAGGGAAAGGGTATGAGTCTTTAAACAAATTGATCTCTGATGTTCACTGGTTCCACGAAGCTGTGACACGCGTTCATAGTCCAATGGTCTCCGGAAAAGATCTGAATGTTCCTCTAAATCCCATTTCTACAAAATTCTCTCAGATGGAAAATCTAAAAGTTAATCTGGTTGATGAAATCGACATAACCAATTCACGTATCCGCGAAGTTCAGTCTAACGATGAAGTTTTGATGGGTGTTGGACTTTTGATGTTTGTGATTGCCTTGAGTCTGCTAGCATTAAAAGAATTCAACCGCATTCAGCTTCGTCGAGAAATCGAGAATCGAGCTCTGAATTTACTGAAAGCAGGTCAGGCCAACGTTGGGGCGATGGTTGATCAATTGGTGGAAAAAGGTCTTATCACCACTGGTCTTCCAGTGACGGCTCAGATTTTCCGCGATTATCATGGTGAGCTGCTTGAGCGTAATTTTCAACGGCATAGCTACAAAGAAGTAACTAAAGCCCCTGAACAGGAAATGGTAGCAGAAGAAAAAGTGGAAGATTTTCAGGTTCCGGAAGCTTACAGTGGGCACAAAACTTCCTTTAAGGAAGTTCTGGTTTCTATTCAGAACATCAATGCCAAAGATATGATTCAGGCATCTGAAGTCCGTGATGTTCAGTTGGCCGTGAATTTTGAAAGCTTCGAGCAGATGTTCAACGCTGCTGTTAACAAGCTGGCCTCTCGTCGCAGTGACAATAAAAGAATCATGATCTCTAACCAAATTCATTCTGATCGTTGCGTGATTAATCTCTTCCTGGCCGGGAATGCATTTACCGCTTCTGAGCTAGATTTCAGTCAGAATCACCAGGGAATCTCTGCCGACAGCATGGACATGAACATGATCATCTTAAAGGAGATGGCCATGGAAACGAACTCGAGTTGGATGATGGAAAATAAAACTGATAAGAACGGCATGATCACAGGCATGTCGATCCGTTTCACAGTTAATCGCGCTCCTAAAGATTCGAAGTCAAAAAACCTTGTGTCTGTAGTTAAGGGAAAGAAAAAAGATCTGGCCCGCGAAATGATGAATTAGAATTCCAGGATAAACGTCACTGGTCCATCGTTGACCAGTGACACCTTCATAAAAGCGCCGAATTTCCCCTCTTTAACCGTCAAACCTCTGTTTCTCAACTCACGATTAAATAAAGCGTATTTCAAACGGGCTTCCTGAGGCGCCATGGACTTTTCAAAGCTCGGTCGATGACCGCCAGAGCCGTCCCAGCTCAAGGTAAATTGACTGACTGAAAGGACTTCTCCTTTCACGGCCTGGATGTCGAGATTCATTCTGCCATCGGCATCGTCAAAGATTCTTAATTTGCTTATTTTATCAATGCTTTTAGTGATGGATGAATCATCATCCCCTTGTTCAAAACATACCAGTAACAACAGTCCGCCACTGATCGCTCCCACGATTTCGTTGTCTACACTTACCGATGCTTCCTGAACACGCTGAACGACGATTTTCATAGTTAGCGTTTAGGACTGACATGAGTTCTGAACGCCACAAGCATGGAGTTTTGAACCTTCTGTAATAAGTCCTGATAAGTTGTTTTTAAGCCTTGAGTGGTTTCAACGATGAGTTTCAGATCTTCCAGTGAAGGAATGTGCACGGCCCGCAGTAGTCGCGAAATAGGAACATCAGTTGCGTGGGAGAACAGGAAATTAAGGAAAAGAACGATGATCTCTTCTGCATGGAGACGAACAATCACGCGATCACCTGAGATAAGTTCCAGGAAGTGAAGTTTCAGATCACCTTCATGAGTCACTTTGACCAGGGTCTGAGTCATGGGCAGATGAATGTCTACCGGAGAAGAACCTTCAACGAATTCCAGGAATACATCCTGATTATCCGGGTAGAGGGGACGGGTTGGCTTCTGAGTCAGTTGCGCCTGAATCATCGGATTACTGAAGCTAACCTTATGGCCGTAACGAGTATCATCCATCTTCCAGATCAATGACTGCAGTGTTCTTTCCAGATTTGAATAGTAAGAAAGAATGCTGCAAGCATAGCGCGGCAGAATATCTTTAGTGACCTGATCGACGTGGTTAAACGACTTCATCAAAGCACTCGGTGAAATCTCAAGGAACTCCTGCTCAGACTTCTCAAACATGCCGAAAGCGGATTTCAGATGTGGAGGAAGTGCCTCAGTCTCTGTCAGAAATTTTGGAACCAGAAGCTTACTTAAGCTACCTTTCACCAGGCTCAGGCCACCAGTAAATGTCAGGTTGATGACCTGACGACCGATCGGAGTTACGAAGTAGCTTCGCAGAATATTTGGATTCAATCCTGGGATCTTCGGATGAAGCTCAAAATAGGAACAAAGAGTTTCGCCGTAATCAGAGTGAATGGAGCGGAAAGTATCCATCGGATGAAGTTCAACGTTCACTTCTGAGCCACGGAAATCAATCACAATAAACGAAGAGGTATCTTTTTTGAGACCTACTCCCAGGTTAAAAGAATTTTCCCGATTGGTGTATTTATCATTTAAGGTCAGAGACTTCGTCTCATAAAGGGTATCAAGTGGCACACAGCTATTCAGAAGACCTTTGAAAAAAGCCGGGTGAGTAATGCGGGAAGAGTCTTCATTTGTGGAATGAATCAGCATGCCGTTTACCAATGCTTCCTGGTAATACTCGACTCTGAAACTGTCGCTGAATTCCAGCTGGGCCATTGGTGGCATTTCAGTTAGATGAGACAGATAGAAAGAGCGAAGATGCTCTGTGATGCTGGAAAACTGCTGGAAACTTCCCAGATCAGCTGAAATTCTAAAGTATGAGCAGAGTTGTTTATTGGCGGCCGAGGAAACTGAACGCTTACGGAAAACGTAAACATAAGATCCTAGCTCGCCTTTACCTCTCACATCTTCCAGATCGAAGATAGCCTCAGTTTTCAGTTCTTTCAGGATCGGCTCCAGGCGCTCGCGAAGAGACGGCACGAAAAGCTTTTTGGAAGAAAGAACGAAGAGATAACCGTTGGGCTTTAGGTATTTAATCTGATCTGAGATCTGACTCATCAGATAATGCTGAGGATTGTTTTTAGGAAAGTGGCAAACGTTCAGGATCACCCGATCATAAGTGGATGAATAGAACGGATTACTTTCCTCGAGCAAAAAGCCCTGACGATTTGGGGCATTCTTTCGATTGCGAAAGTGACCGCCCATGATTTTACAAATGTACTCAATAGGCTTTTCACCCTGATGAACAGATTTAGTAACCAGGAAAGTGAGAAATTGAAGTTCGTTACAGATCTTGGCAAAGTTGCCTGAGATAAACTCCATTCCTTTGAAATCCGGACATAAAATCTGATCCCAACGGAAATTGATATTATTATCCTGGGCCAGCCAGTGAGACAGAGATAAGGATTCCAGGTAATCGCCGAAATATTTACAGCTGATGATCTCTTCTTCTTCCAGCGAGCCACTTGGGAGAGTCTTACCTTCAACAGTTTCAAGCCATAGTGGAAAGTTAATCTGTAAAGAATTCAAGAATAAACCAAGGCTCACATGGGAAAGGGCGTGAGAATAAATTTTGCTTTGATCAGGGCCCTGAGTCTTACTGGAAACATTTTTAATGATCTCTGTGATTGCAAGACTTCGTGAGAGAGTTAGAAGTTCGCGGATAGACTCACGAACACCTTCACTAGGACGATACCAGCTGTAAAGGTTAGTTTCCAATGCCCGAGAATTAAGCTCGGCATGGGAGCCTTTTTTAAATATCTGAGACAGAAAGGAAGTCGGATAGAGAAGGGCGCGCTCGGTGAGTTCAAGCCCGGACTTATCTGTCAAAGCAGCGATGAAGCGAAGTTTTAAAAAATTAATTGTCGCAACCCGGCCGCTGTAAATTTCTACGAAATGAGAAACATGCTCGTTTTCCAATAATCCTTCCGGAGTCATGATGCTCCAGAACTTACTTAAATCATCCAGACCCTCACAGTGAAGTCCCAGACATTCAGCATAAGAGAGAAACTCATTATAAAGACCCAACTTAATGGTGCGGGTAAAGTCTTTGGCCTTCAGCAGTTCGTTGCGAACATCATTTTGAATACTTCCCATCAGACGTTCGAAACGAATGACTTCTTTTGAAGAAAGAGATTCGCCTTTCCAGCCAGGAACAAAACAGTTCACTGGTGAGAAACGACTATCATCTAGTACCGGTCGAGACGTGAGCTTCTGTGTATTACTAAATGTTGGGAAACGATTTCCGATTTGGCAGCTTTCGGAGCCCGGCTTACCTGGACGAAGCTCGACCTCCGGCAGAGGTGCGCTGTCACGTTGTAGCCATTGTTGAGCAAAAAAAGTCTTCTTGGTCATAAATCCAAGTTAAAGCAAAAGTATTTGATTTAATTGTTAAAAAGGTCCCAAATTTTTGCTTATCCTATCGTTTTTGTCATGGAAAAAAGCGGCTTTTTGGGAGTATTTTTCTTAAGTTTTTTTGCGGGCATCCGAAGAGATGATAGTTATTAATTAAGGGGTGTTCTTAAAACGAATACTCAGTAAACAAAAAAGGTTGTCCGGGGGACAGTATGGATAAAAGCTTCAACGATCAAGAGCTCTCCGACATTATGAAGGAAATTGAGGCCCTGGAGGAAGAGTTTGCAGGTGATGCAGCTCACAATGGAGATACTTCCAGTGTCTTAGAAGAACTTTCCGAGCTGGAAGAAGAAAAAGCTCTACCGAAAACCAATCATCAGGAAACGGTGCTGGCTTTTGAGAAGAAGCCAGAGATCAAAACCCCTACACCTGTTAAGACCACAACTGCTCCCGCTTCTATGATGTTCAAAGTTCAGGGCAATATGGAGCTTGAACTCCAATTTGAGATCGGCGGTAAGTCTGTTTCTCTAGCGGTGACTGAAACGGGTCTGACCATTGAACTAGAAAATGGTGCAACTTTCTCTGTTCCAGTCTCTGATGCCCAATCTCTGAAAAAAGCCGTATAATCATTCAATGATAAAAATTCTTGGTGGTGTAGCGAGAGGATTTCCTCTGGCTACACCTAAATCTGATTCTACCCGTCCTACTTCCGTGCTTATCAAAAGAAAACTTTTTGACTGGCGACAAAACCTTGAGGGCTACCAGTTCATTGATCTTTGCGCTGGTTCTGGGGCCGTAGGCTTTGAAGCTCTGTCTCGAGGAGTGGAGAAGGTCGTGGTGAATGATTCCATGCGAGGAGCATTTTTGACTCTCAAGCAGAACCAAGAAGCCATTCAGAAAGCTTTCAAATTTGATGCTGCTTCTATCGTGGTAACCAACGCGGAAGCACGCCTATGGGTTCAGAAAGAATTAAAATACCAGTTTCCTCATACTGAAGATGTGATCCTTTTTATGGATCCACCCTATGCTGATCATAAACTTTACTTTGATGTGCTGAATCTTCTCAAAGAACTGGGTTTTGCTGGAGAAATCTGGCTAGAGTCCGACCGACTGATGGGCCCTAAGCTAGGAGAACTCAGTGGAGTGTTTCATTCAATTATTAAAACCGTGGAACAAGGTGATCACTTTGTTTTGGTTGGTAAGTTGAAGTAGAATAGAAGCATATTCTAGCAAAGGATTTTCCTTGGAAAAAAAACGTGCGCTCTACGCCGGAACCTTCGATCCATTTACGAATGGTCATTTGGACATCGTCCAGCGTGCCGTTAAGATTTTTGACGAACTGGTCATTCTCGTAGCCGTTTCTCCAACAAAACATCCTTTGATGCCGACGGAAATAAGAGTCGATGTCTTAAAACAATTGTTTGCTCATGAGCCAAAAGTAAAAGTCGATAGTTGGGGCGGATTGATCGTTGAATATGCGCGCCAAAATAAAATCGGTTCCATCGTGCGCGGACTGCGTCCGACTGGTGATTTTGAAATTGAATTTCAGATGGCGTCTATGAATCGAAAAATAAATCCTGACTGCGATACCGTCTTTCTTATGACGAGTGAAAAATTGTATTATATCTCAAGTTCGCTGGTGAAAGAGGTTTACACTCATGACGGCGACATCAGTACGTTTGTGCCACCATTGGTGCACGACCAAATGAAAAAACTTAAAAAACAAAAGTGACACTATGCTGTTAAGTTCACGTGTGAAGGGGATCTCAGATAGTATCACCATGAAGCTCAATGAGAAGGCTTTGACCCTCTCAGATGAAGGAAAGGTGATCTACAATCTTTCGGGTGGCCAGCTCCCTATTAAACCCCTGTCAGAATTCATCGAAAAAATTCATCATCAGTTAAACTTTCTCAAAAGTTATCAGTACTCACCTGTTGCCGGTTTTCCTAATTTGCGCAAGAAACTGACCAAGCATGTTGTGGATGAACGCCATCTCCCGGCGGAAATATTTGAAACTGATTTTGATTGTATCGTTTCTAACGGCTCAAAACATTCCATCTACAACACCCTTGGTGCCTTGCTAGATCCGGGGGATGAAGTTATTCTTCTGGCCCCATACTGGGTTAGTTATCCGGAAATGATTAAATTCTGGGGTGGGACTCCGACTATCGTTCGCTCCAATGTCTTTGATGCCTTTGTTCCAACCATCGAAGACATCCAGAAAGTCATGACTCCAAGAACCAAAGCTATCATCGTTAACAGTCCTAACAATCCCACCGGTATTCACTACTCTGAATCCTGGATGAGAGAGTTTGCCACGTTCCTGCAGGCCAATCCGGATCTCATCATCATCAGCGATGAAGTCTATTCCGATATCAGTTATTTCGATCCCAAGCCCACATACTTTTATCAGTTCGATCATTCTCTTTTGAGCAGAACTGTTATCATTCATGCCATTTCAAAAACCCTTGCGTCGACGGGGCTGCGAATTGGTTATGCTATCGGGCCTTCTTCTATCATCAATGCCATGTCAAAGATTCAGGGCCAGACAACTTCCGGGCCGAATAGTTTGATTCAACGAGCACTGGTGGATTTTGACCTAGCATATCTCAACTCATTCCTTGAACCGGTCAAGTATCATGTCCGTCAAAATGCAGCGACAGTCAGAGAAAAATTTCGTGAAGCCAACCTTGGTCACTGCTGGTATCAGACCAACTCAGCTTTTTATTTCATGATTGATTTTTCCCGCACCCCGATGTTTGCGCGTTTCGAAGCTGATGATGACCATTCCTATACCATTGCAGATGAGCTTCTCCAGAAAGAGGGGATTGCAGTCGTTCCAGGATCTGATTTTGGTCTTCCAAACTCGGCAAGAATTGCCCTGGTGATCGAAGAAGTTCCTTTTCAGGAAGCTCTTTCAAAAATAGTCAGGTATCTTAAGCACGTCTAAAGGCACTTTTATCCCGGACTCAATTTGTATCCCCTCAGGGGTTATAATCAATCAGGGAGATAACTGTGCGTTTGATTCTTATTTTTTTATTTATTGTACTCGTGGGTTGCGCTAAAAATCCGGCGGAAGAGGAAGCCTCTGCTATCGATCAGGCGTTAACTCTTTTGAGTAACGATGAATGCGATGAAGCCATCGATATTCTGGAAGATATTGGTCGCAGAACTGACAACGCTGTTTATCTGCAAGTTCTTGCTTCTGCTTACGCTTGCCGCGCAAGTTTCAATGAAGTGGAATTTCTTACAACCGATATTGAGGCCATAGACACCGACGCTACTGATTTCATGAAGTCTCTCTCTATCCTTTCATTATCCTATGAAAGTGAAGCTAATTCTGATCAATACCAGGATCTCAATGAAGCTCTGGGGATTCTTTTGAGTGTCGATTCGAATCAGCCATCGCAGGTTGCTCGTGAAGCTAAATACGGACCTCGCAAAGCGGGAGACATGGGCATACAGGCCTTGTTTCTGAGTATTGTTCAGCTGGGAAAATTTCTCAATTTCTACGGAAACGTTAATACCACTGGGGCTAAGGGGTCAGGCGGCGCTAATAATGATGATGAGCAAGGTGCTGATCAGTCTGAGTGTTTTCTACCGTACACTGATCCAGTTGCCATTACTTATGTCGATTCACTTCCTGCCACCAATGCTTGTGATAATTTCAGCGGTGGTGATAATGGTCACCCGAATATGTCATTTGCTGTTGCCAATCTGGAAGCGACTAAAACAAAAATGTGTCAGGGGTTGATGCTGGTGACTAACATCATCGACATCCTAAGTAACATAACTATCCCGGACAACACATCCACTGATAACCTGGATGAGATTGCCACATTATCAGCTAGTTTTAAGTCAACTTTGACGACAGCCGACCCCGATCTGGCCATATTGTTGGATACTACTTCTCAGAGTGTGTGTGAAACTTTACTGGATACTCCAACTGAGTTTGCGAACATGCAACTCATCTACGCCATGTTGTTCGAAACGGGGCTTCCATGAGGAAGCTTCTCCCGCTGCTTTTTCTTTTTTCTACAGCTGCAGGAGCTTTTGAGTACCCATATCTTTTGCGTTCTCCGAAAGGACTACTTATGGGAGATGCTTTCACCGCAGTCAACGATGATGAGTATACTTTGTTCTATAACCCTGCCTCTTTAGCCCGACATAAAAACGATCTGACCCTTCATCCTTTCTCTGGTCATATTTCAGGAACTAACGTGCTCTCGGATATGGATCGTTTCAATGACTTTCCTGATGATCCAGTCGGTGCCGCCGATGTGCTCATGGATTATCCCGCCCATGCCAGTGTGGGTGTCGCCCCAGGTTTCAAGTTCTTTAACTTTGGAATCTCATTTATCGCCAATGAAAGTTTCGATGCTCTTCTTCGAAACCGTGCGCACCCCATGTTGGATCTGGACATTCATTCTGATCGGGGACTTGCCATGGGAGTGGGAATTCCGATTGGTCCAAATCGAATTTCCCGAAAATCTCAGATGGGATCCCAAACCTCATTTGGTCTCAGTGCCAAATACATTGAACGCACCGGGATCCGGGATACGGTCTCTCTGGCCGGACCGACAATGGCCGACAGTTTAGGTCAAGAAGAACTCAACGATCTTCTCAAGTCACTTGGCCAAGTTCGCGGCATAGGCTGGGGTTTTGATGCGGGCCTTGAGCATATTGTCCGGAATGGGAATTCTCAGTTTGTTATGGGTCTGACTGCTTTGGATATCACTGGTACGGAATTTGAGGTAGCGGATACGCCAGATGATCTTAAGGTGGCCAATATCCGGGATCAGGTAAATTTTGGAATCGCTGCCGGCCAAAATTACAGTCTTTTTCACTACATTCTCTCTGCGGATGTCAGAGCTCTTAATGACCAGATGGACTTTGGTCAACGCTTACGCTTCGGTGCTCAGGTGGGCATTCCAGGAATAACACTCATGGGCGGCCTCAACAGTGGCTACTACAGCTATGGCGCTATGTTGGATCTGGCCTTTATGAAACTCACCGCTGGTTTTTACGACATTGAGCTCGGTTCTAGTTATAAACAGATAAAATCCCGCCGCTTCATCATTTACTTGAGTTTATTTGACTTTTCATTCGATGCTTAATTTTCTATCCTAAATTCAACACACGGCCCCCACGGATAGGAGGAGTTTTTGAATAAAACGTTCATTTTGGATACCAACGTCCTTTTACTTGATCCTCTCGCAATCAATAAATTCGGCTCCGACAACAAAGTTTTCATCCCACTGACAGTTATTGAAGAACTCGATCGTTTTAAGAAAGATCAGAACGAAAATGGTCGTAACGCCCGATATTTTTCACGATTGATCGATGGATTCAGAGGACAAGGTTCTCTGTTCAAGGGCATTAAGCTGGAAAATGGCGGAACTCTTCAGGTTAGTGTCACCAAAGAGTACACCGGAAGTGCAAGCTCGGGGCTAAAACTCGATCTCAATGACAATATCATTCTGGCTTCTGCACTTACTCTTAAAGACGCCGGTGAAAACGTTATCCTGATCACCAAGGACATTAACCTTCGATTAAAGTCAGATGCGGTTAATATCCATGCTGAAGATTATGAGACCACTGACGTAACAGTCGATGAGCTCTATTCTGGTCAACGCGTGGTTCAGTTCGATCTGGAGAAGATTGAGGAATTCGAGAAAGAAAGATTCCTGAAGCTAGAACCGGGTGACATTCCGAGTATCTATCCTAACGAATACCTGGTTTTGGTTGATCGTAATAACCCTTTCAAAAAAGTTCTGGGCCGTTATCACGCTAAAAAAGGTGGGATCGTTCCTCTCATTAAGCCTAAAGAAGGTGTTTGGGGAATTCACCCAAAAAACATCGAGCAACAATTCGCCCTAGATGCGCTTCTGAATAACGAAATCAACCTTGTGTCTTTAGTAGGTAAAGCTGGTACTGGTAAAACATTACTGGCCATCGCAGCTGGACTTGAGTGTGCAATTACTAAGCAAAACTATTCTCGAGTTCTGGTTTCTCGTCCGATCGTTCCGATGGGCCGTGACTTGGGTTTCCTTCCGGGAGATATCAACGAGAAGCTGGGTCCCTGGATGCAGCCGATCTTTGATAACATCGATTTTCTTTTTGGTAATCAGCGCGCCCGCAATGAGATGACCACTTGGGATGAGCTCATCAACCAGGGTCTTTTGCATGTTGAGCCTCTGACTTATATCCGCGGTAGATCCCTGCCTCAGCAGTTCATGATCGTAGATGAGTCTCAGAACTTAACTCCGCATGAAATTAAAACCATTATCACTCGTGCTGGTGAAGGAACAAAAATTGTTCTTACAGGTGACTCTGAACAGATCGATAATCCATACCTTGATTCTTTGAATAACGGTTTGGTTTACACTATCGATAAACTCAAGGGTGAAGACATCGTCGCCCACGTGAAGCTGCAAGTAGGTGAGAGATCACCTCTTTCTGAGATCGCCAGTAAACTTCTATGATGAGATCCAAGAACTATCAGCGTAAGCACTTACGGGCTCCTTTTCAGGAGTCCGTGCTTTATGCTGATGGTGATTATGTCTTCAAAGCTTCTTGTCTCAATATTTCTGAGGGCGGGCTTTTGATCGATCAGATGCCGGGTTTTCCTGAGAAGGATGATGTTTCCATCATGATCTCGATTCCTCAGCTTCCATCACTTAAAAATTTCTCGCTTCTCAAGATGCAGACATTCTCGAAAGAACTTTTCGGTCGCCACGTGATTCGGGTAAAGGCCAAAATGGTTCGTCGGGAGCAGCTGGCGCAGAGTCTGGATAATATTTTTCGCTCTCGTTTTGGACTTCAGTTCACAAAAATTGAACCTCTGGATCAGAGGCATATCGAAGAGTATGTACTGACGTTTGCTTCGAATTTAATTTATCTTCAGACCCTAATTGATTCGTTTAACTCAGATGAAGAAACAAAAATTCGCGCCAGAACTCTGGCAACGATCCTGGGCTATGAGGATGTTGAGCGGATTGCGCACTTGCGTGCTTTGGTGACCCACGATTATAAGAGTCTTCAGTGGTTATAGATTAACTTGCAGGCCCTGGCACTCTTCTGTCATCGGTAGAGAGCTGAAGTTGAATGGAATCAATTTAATTACACGACATTCTTTTTTCTTATAATGCTTAAGTCTCATGTCCTGGTATTTCGGTTTTTTATCACCCTCCATTCCATAGTGACATTCAACGATAACTTTTAGCAGCTCGCGTTTATCTTGCTTATCAAGAATATCGACGTTGTATCTTTCCTGATAGTAAGACCAGAAACCTACAAATACAGGGTTCCTTCGGGTTTCTTTGGTGGAGTTAACGATCAATTTAGGCAGAATCTCAACGTCTTCCGGATTTTTCATATCGAGATTTTGTTTCAGGTATTCAAGGCCTTTTTCATTTCCGTAGATACAAAGAGCTTCACGACCAGCGATCTGATTGAATGCTTCAGGATTTTCGGCCATGGTCGCTTCGAAGGCTTTGTTCAAAACGAAGGCAGGATTTTTCTTAAAGCCAAAGCCCCACGGATCGCAGGCAACAACACAGCTTAAAAGAATAAAGAAACTGATGAGTTTCATGGTAAAAGTCTCCGCCTAAAAATCATGCCGAGAAGAATTATCTCTATTCTGCGCCAGAATG
This sequence comes from Halobacteriovoraceae bacterium, assembly GCA_040382895.1. Lineage (GTDB taxonomy): Bacteria > Bdellovibrionota > Bacteriovoracia > Bacteriovoracales > Bacteriovoracaceae > Peredibacter. The sequence goes on along the minus strand of JBEIEO010000006.1, from coordinate 13,874 downwards.
GTATTGCGAGTGAAGTCCTTACTGTGTGTTGTAAAAACTTTATACAGGGCAAAATGGCACCAGCTGGATGCCTCTAAAATTTAGATTCGCTTACGTTGGCTTTGAGAGAACTTGAATATAAGATCCGGCCCATCATGCAAGTACCTATAGAGCTTAAAAAGAAGTATCTTGAGAGGCGAATTGAGGATATTCAGATCCTTATTTCATCTCTGGAGAAGAATGATTTTGAACCGGCCTTGAAGTTAGGCCACCAGGTTAAAGGTAATGCTTTAACTTTTGATTTTCCGCAGATCGCACCTATCGGTCAGCAAATCGAATTGGCCGCTAAAAATCAAAATAAAGAAGAGCTCAAGGCTTTGGCCTTACTCATGGCCTCTGAGATAGACCGGGCCCGGAAACTCTACCATTAATCCCCATTCCCCAACCTTTTTTGTCCCATTCTTCCCCACAGTCTTGCCTTGTATCAATCTAATAGCTTGAAAACCCAAAAAAAAGCCATGGCATACCCCTTGCTCCAACCTGTCCGGACTTAAAGAGGAGCGGCTATGGTGAACTTAAAAGTAAAAAGAAAATCACGCAATTTTTTGACCAAAGGACAGAATCGTCTTTTGAAGGAATCCCTTAAGCAGCTCTTAGGCCCTGGTCTAAACAGCCATCAACCCCAACGTTCTGAGCGTGTAGAACGAGCTGCGTTTTTACGAGATGCTCTCAACTCAAAATTTTTAGATTCTGAGTGGTTGGTCTGACCTTTTATTCAAATCAGTTTCATTTATACAGTTGCACCCTGGATTCTGCTTTAAGTAGTCTCTGGGGTAGCCATTTTCTCTTTCGTTAAATCACCTCCTGGGAAACTTAAATGGCACAACCAGATAGAGTGTTAAGGATCCTTAGCATTAACGAGTCCGAAATTGATAACCAGGAAATTGTCCGGGACCTGGAGTTTCTTGGATATCCTATCCTGTACGCGGGTGTCTCAACCCCCGAAGAATTCAAAGTCCGCCTGAACCTAGCTCATTGGACAGTAGTCCTCTTCATGAGTAATACCCATTCCTTTTCAGCCCGGGACGCTCTTGCCATCACTAAAAAACATGATCCCGAGTTGCCCTTTATTCTCATTTCAAATGGAATCGGTGAAGAAGAAGTGGCCAACATGATGAAGGCGGGTGCTGAAGATGTAGTGCTCTTAACCCGTTCTCATCGTTTACTGCAAGTTGTGAGACGGGTTTTAAGGGAGAGCGAAATTAAAGAGAAAGAGGCGAAAGCTTCTTCCATCGCCCATAAAGCCTATGCCGCCCGGGAGCAGATGCTGGCCATTGTCTCTCATGATATCAAAAATCCTCTAAGTGCCATTCAGCTTGAAGCTCAGATGCTTTTAAAGATTGCCCAGAGAGACACGAATAGTCTTCTCTCTGAAGAAGTGAAAATTCAGGCTAACCGAATTTTGAAAACCACGGATCGATTAAAGGCACTTATCGCTGATCTGTTGGATAAAAATAAAACCGCAGACGGATTGATTTCACTTACTAAAACTAGCTGTAATGTTTCTAAGATTTTTCAGGAGGTACTGGATTCTAACCGGCCGCTGGTTAAAGAAAAAGATATTTTGGTTAAAGTAGCTTTTCCTCAGGATTTAAATGGTCTGCTGGATAAGAATAAAATTTTTCAGGTTCTTACTAATCTTCTCAGTAACGCCATTAAATTCACTCCCACGGAGGGGTGCATTCAGCTTTCAATCGAAGAGTCAGAGTTAGAAATTATCTTCCATGTTATGGACAACGGGCCTGGTCTCAAGGAAGCTGATCTCAACCGGGTTTTTGAAAAATACTGGACCGGTGAGGTGAGCGGTTGCTCCGGAACAGGCCTGGGACTCTTCATTTGCAAAACTATCGTGGACGCCCATGGAGGACACATCCAAGTAGAAAATCTTTCGTCAGGAGGGTCTCATTTCTGGATTGGTATTCCTAAGACATCTCCATCACCAGTGCCGGGGAAGTGGCTCAAAGATCATAAACGAAAAATTCTCATCATTGATGACGATCATGATTTGCGGGAAGTTATCAGTTGGGCTTTAGGTAGGGAAGGCTATTCCGTTCACTCCTATTCAAATCCCATTGAGGCGCTGGATAGTCTGCGACGGGCAAGGCATTCTCCACAACTTATTGTGGTCGACTTTCACATGGATGGCATGAAAGGCTCGGATTTCTTGAAATTAAAAAATGAAATTGAAGCTCCTGAAGTTAAGGAGTGTCCGGCCTTGATGATTTCGGCTTCACCGGATGAGGTCTATGCTGAAACTTCTCCTGATCTGTATAAAGAAATTCTCGCCAAGCCTATTGATCTGGAGGCCCTGGTGAGAAATATAAAAAAATATGTGAATTAAGGAGGGGCTCACAAGGAGCCCCTTTAGTCCTTCGTAGGATCACGCGTGATGAGTAATCATACTTCTTAGCATCCACGCATTCTTTTCATGTATCTGCATTCTTTCAATCATCAGATCACTGGTTACATCATCTTCACACTCATCGGCTAAAGCCACAATCTCTCGCGCTGTGGTTACCACCGCTTCATTGCCTTGAACTAGATTATGAATCATTTCCTCCGCTGTCGGAATGGCATTTTCTTCTTTGATGGACGTTACTTTGGAGAAAGCCGCAAACGAGCCAGGAGCAAATTCTCCCAAAGCACGAATACGTTCCGCTATTACATCAATAGCCTTTGCCTGTTCCTGATACTGTTCTTCAAACAGAATGTGCAGCGACTGAAACATCTTACCTGTCACGTTCCAGTGATAGTTTTGAGTTTTTAAATATAACAGATACGAATCTGCCAGCAGTTTATTCAGCCCGCGGCAAACAGCTTTACGATCTTTTTCCGAGATACCAATGTTGATTTCTGCAGGTCTTTCGACCTCTACTCTGTTAGGCATATGGTCCTCCGTGTTATAGATTAGATTTTGTACCGTCTTCATATTCAATGATCACTACTGCTTTTGAAGCGCGGGAGTCAGCGGTCATATTTGGGTCATTGTTCTTTTTGAACATGTTTTCTATGCGCTCACCTTTCGTTTTAAAATAGCGGGTGAGTGGTCCTGGCCTCTGGGCCATGTTGTAATAATCAAAGTCTGCATCGGCCATGAGATCTTCCTGAATGTAATTCTTGATCGATTCAGCTCTTTGACGGGCCAGAATAACGTCAGAGTTTGAAGCCTGGTTAACTTCTTTGTACTCTTTGTCTGCCCAGGTAAGAATTTTTATATCATCGATTTCTTTACCGGATTCTCTGACTTGTGAGGCGAGATTCTGAAGATTTCTTTTATCCATCGCCGATAGGCGGGTTTCGCCTGGATCAAAGGAAAGACTGGTGTAGTGCTCACTCTTCATTTCTTGAGTGGCTTCGACTTTTTTTGGCTCACTTGATTTTTTTTTTGCATCGCTCGAGCAGCCGACCGCAAAAACGAGACTCATGGTGGCTACTGCCATGGAAATTATCATCCGTGGATTCATAGATTCTCCTTTTATGTGTGCTTCTCAAGGAAGCCTTTTAAACCAAGCCTTAACAGCAAGTAAGATGCCATGATAGATCTCTAGATTTTCACTTAGTTATTCAACGGCTTCTGACATTGGCGTCCCAAAACGCCTCAAAGCAACGTACTTCGATACCCCCAACTTATCTGAAAAGTAGGAAAATCATTTAGCTTCATCTCTGCTTTTTAATTGATGAATATCAGCAAAGGAAACTTTGCAAATAAACTTGTGGAGACCGTTATGGAATATCGTGAACAAGTTGGTGAAAATGAGAAATTCAAGCGAAGCTTACAATCAGTAAGTACTCAAGCTTTTCTTGAGGCAGTGCCTGGTGATGGCAGGTGGCGTGCAGTTTTGGCAAGGTGCGAACACACCAGGACAAGAAGACATCGACCGACAATCCCAGCCTAACGGCGTTGGCAGAGGAAAATGAGTCGCTTGAAGGTTCGGGAGTAAATCGCGGAAAAAATGCTGAAGGAAATTCGTCAAAATAATTAAAAAGGGCCTTTTTGAAGGCCCTTTTCATTTATTAGGGCTGAAGCAGCTGTAGACTGTCTTTATTCAATTGTTCAATCCGGACCTTCCAGTCCTCATCGGCACGGGCCACAATCTCACTCTGAACTAATCTCACTTTGAAGAAAAAATCTTTTCCATACGAATCCAATGAGAATTCATCTAACAGGAAATTGATTTCTGTTTCCAGTTGGGAGTTCCCTAGTGTTGCCAGGTAGCGTTTGTAGTTTTCCTGAGATCGACGAGTTTCACGCAGTTCCCGAAACTCATTCATAGTCACAACATTTGTCTTAATCATTGGCCCCTCTATATTTTAGGAATGTGACCTTCATGGTCTCGCTCCTTATCCCCACACATCGCAAACTCGAGGCCAAATTCTCAGTCGCAAGTTCGATACATGTATAGGGCACTTATAAAGAGGGGAGGCGGCCTTCGACAAGCTCACCATTTTACAATCCTTGAGTTTTTGTAAAGATTACTGATTATGCGGGGCTAAATACTGAATAATTTTACCGTTCTCAGTTAGGTTTACAGGGTTTTTTAGGTGGCAAAGTGCGTCTAAACAAACAAAGGGGAGCCATAAAGCTCCCCCTTAAAGTCACCGAATTTTTTAGTCAGGTAATTAAGCGTTCTTTTTGAACCAAGTCTTAGAACCAGTAGGATCTGGCTTCATGGTATCAGCACCTTTCTTCCAGTTGGCCGGGCAAACTTCGCCAGACTTTGCAGTGAATTGGTAAGCCTCAAGCAGACGTAGAGTTTCTTCAACGTTACGACCTACTGACAGGTTGTTGATAGTAGCTTGCTGAATGATGTTGTTGTCATCGATGATGAAGATACCACGAAGAGCAACTGAATCATTAACCAGAACTTCATAGTCACGAGCAATTTTCTTATCCAGATCAGCAAGAATAGGGAATTTTACTTCGCCCAATCCACCCTCTGATCGCGGCTGTTTTGTCCAGGCAAGGTGGGAGTAGAAAGAATCAACAGAACAAGCGATAAGCTCAGCGTTCATAGCTTTAAATTTATCAGCTGCATCTGAGTAAGCGATGATCTCAGTTGGACATACGAAAGTGAAATCCAGAGGGTAAAAGAAAAGTACTTTCCACTTTCCCTTGTAGTCATCCAAAGATACTTCTTTGTTTTGACCATTCACTAGGGCTGAAGCTTTGAAATATGGGGCTGGATTACCAACTAAACGTGCCATTACGGACTCCTTGAAAAAAGGGGTTAAACCAGATTCATAATTGAAACTAGACTTCAGAAATCTAGTCCTATCCAGCAATAAATTCAAGACAAGGTGTTTCCATAACCTTGTAAAAAGACAAAGAATGCCCATCTTTGAACAAAACAAGCTTCGCGATAAATTTAACCTCAAGAATTACTTCGATTTTCCGATAAGCTTGAACAAAGAGATCAACATTAATTGAGGAAAAAGGACCGTCATGGAAACGCCTAAGGGATATATCCCAAACCCCATCGTTATTGAGCAAACTGCACGTGGGGAGAGACAGTACGACATTTATTCTAGACTTCTCTTAGACCGGATCATTTTCCTGGGAACTGAAGTGAACGACACCGTGGCCAACCTTCTGGTGGCACAGATGTTGTTTCTCGAGCAGTCTGATCCTGAGGCCCCTATTCATTTTTATATCAATTCACCTGGTGGATCAGTTTATGCTGGCCTGGGTATCTACGATATTATGCAACACGTGACCTGCCCGGTTTACACCTATTGCGTAGGTCTGGCTGCATCGATGGGATCCCTTCTGTTGCAGGCAGGAGCTGAGGGGCACCGTTACGCTCTTCCGCATGCCCGAATCATGATTCACCAACCCCTTGGTGGTGCTCGCGGACAGGCCACAGATATTGAGATTCAAGCTAAGGAAATTCTTGATCTCAAGAAACAATTGAACAACATTTACGTCAAGCACACTGGTCGAAAGTACGAAGAGGTAGAGAAGGCTTGTGATCGTGATAACTATCTAGATCCTTCCCGCGCTAAAGAGTTCGGTCTGATTGATAATATTATTATGCCGAAAGGCAAAACGAAGAAAGCATAAGAAAAGGCGATTATGAGCAAAGAGAAAGCTGGTGGTTCTTACGGTAGTCTGAACTGTAACTTCTGCGGAAAATCTCAGAAGGAAGTCAAAAAACTAATCGCTGGTCCGGGTGTCTACATCTGTGATGAGTGTATTGAGCTTTGTAATGACATCATTTATGAAGATTCGGTAAAAGCTGTTGCTAAAACGGCCACTGATAACGTTCCGAAGCCTCACGAGATCAAGGCTCACCTTGATAACTACGTAATCGGTCAGGATCGTGCGAAGAAGATTATCTCTGTAGCGGTCCACAACCACTACAAGCGTATTTCGTATAAGTCTGCTACTCGCGAGGGCGATGAAGTGGAGTTAGCAAAATCCAACATCCTACTGGCCGGTCCAACAGGCTCAGGTAAAACACTAATCGCCCAGTCACTTGCGAAGTTTTTGAACGTTCCATTTGCTATCGCAGATGCAACAACTCTGACGGAAGCAGGGTATGTGGGTGAGGACGTTGAGAACGTTATCCTTTCTCTTCTTCAGAACTGTGATTTCGATGTTGAGCGTGCTCAGCGCGGAATTGTCTACGTGGATGAAATCGATAAAATTGCCCGTAAATCTGAAAACCCTTCCATCACTCGAGACGTTTCGGGTGAAGGTGTGCAGCAGGCCCTCTTGAAGCTGGTTGAAGGCTCTGTCGCCAACGTTCCACCAAAGGGTGGTCGTAAGCATCCTCAGCAGGAATATATTCAGGTTGATACCCGTAATATTCTTTTCATCTGTGCCGGAGCTTTCGTTGGTCTGGATAAGATCATTGAAAAGCGTATGACGAAGTCGAAGTCCGTGGGACTAACAGCAGACAATTCTGCCAAAGTTGAAAAAACTCACTTCGAAAATCTGGGTGCGATTGAACCTGGTGACCTGGTTAAATTTGGTCTGATTCCAGAATTTATCGGTCGACTTCCAGTGACAGCTATGCTGGAAGAACTGGACGAAAAAGCTTTGGTTTCTATCCTGGTCGAGCCGAAAAACGCTATCGTTAAGCAGTATCAAAAACTGTTTGACTTTGACGGGATTCATCTGGAATTTACGGACGACGCAATTCTGGAAGTTGCTCGAACTGCTTTGAGCAAAAAAACCGGGGCCCGCGGACTTCGTGCGATTCTTGAACAAGTGATGTTGGATGTTATGTACGACCTGCCTGGTTTGGAAAAAGTTTCTAAATGTATCGTTACTAAAGATGCAATTATTGGAACTGGAAAACCGATCCTGGAAGAAGGGGAGCGTAAAAAGCGAACTGAATCCAAGGCCGGTGCCAAAGCGGCTAAGAAAATTGAGAACGCGTCTTAAATGACACCGGGAATACCCGGCAATTTCTTACCATAAATAACTTTCAACTATAGAAAATCATTTAAATCAGTAGGCTTAGGAAAAAAACTCCTAAGCCTTTTTTTTGTGTTCTCCAAACTTAAATTCATGGGATACTATTTCTATGTAACCTCATTGATCGAGGTTGCAAGTCCCCGAGTTAGATAAGGCGCAGGAGGTGCTATGTCCGACAAGAAGTCCGAAGCTGTTAATAACTTCCCACTGCTTCCCCTACGAGATGTAATTATCTTTCCACACATGGTGGTACCTCTCTTCGTAGGCCGAGAGAAGTCAATCTCTGCGCTTGAAAAAGCTGCTAAGAATGGCAATGAACTCTTCCTGGTCACTCAGAAAGATGCCTCAGTTTTAAATCCTGAACGTGAAGACGTTTATGACATCGGTACCGTTGTAAGTATCATTCAGATGCTTCGACTGCCGGATAATACTGTGAAGGTGCTTATCGAAGGTAAGTATCGTGCAAAGATTAAGTCTTTCCGCTGTGAGAACGACGGCTACTACTCAGAAGTTGAGAAGTGTGCTGACGTGATCGAAAGTGATGTTGAAGTAGAAGCTTCTATGCGCTCAGTGAAGAGCATCTTCGAGCAGTACGTAAAATTAAATAAGCGCATTCCTCCTGAGCTTTTGATGAGCATCTCTTCAATCACGGATCCATCAAGACTTGCTGATATCATTGTTGCTCACCTGACGATGAAAATTCCTGAGAAGCAGGACATCCTGAATGCTGTGAACGTGGATACACGTCTTCAGCTTCTTCTTGAGAAAATGCAGGGTGAAATTGAAATCATCAACGTTGAGAAGAGAATCCGTTCTCGTGTGAAAACACAGATGGAAAAATCTCAGAAAGAGTACTATCTGAACGAGCAGATGAATGCCATTCAGAAAGAACTTGGTAATAAAGACGACAAGTCTGACGTTGCTGAAATGGAAGAAAAACTTCGTGCTAAGAAAATGCCTGAGGACGCCCGTGAAAAGACGGCTAAGGAACTTCGTAAGCTCAAGTCAATGTCTCCGATGTCGGCAGAAGCAGCAGTTGTTCGTAACTACATCGACTGGATGCTGTCTCTTCCTTGGGATGAGTACACAACAGACGATAACTCTGTAACAAAAGCTAAAGAGATTCTGGATAACGATCACTACGGTCTGAATGATGTGAAAGAACGTATCGTGGAATATCTGTCTGTTCGCTCACTTGTGAAAGACGATACTCGCGGAACACTTCTATGTCTTGCCGGTCCTCCGGGTGTTGGTAAGACTTCGATCGCGAAGTCTCTTGCGGAATCACTTGGACGTAAGTTCGTGCGTATCTCCCTTGGTGGCGTACGTGATGAAGCTGAAATCCGCGGTCATCGTCGTACTTACGTAGGTGCGATGCCAGGTAAGATCATCCACGCTCTTAAAAAAGCGGGAACGTCGAATCCTGTGATCCTCCTGGATGAGATCGACAAAATGTCGTCTGACTTCCGTGGTGATCCAGGAGCAGCGATGCTTGAAGTATTAGATCCGGGTCAGAATAAGACTTTCGGTGACCACTACATCGAGTGTGAATATGACCTTTCAAAAGTTATGTTCATCATGACAGCTAACGATCTGGGTGCTATCCCTGGTCCACTACGTGACCGTATGGAAATCATTCATATCGCTGGTTATACTCCAGATGAAAAAATGCAGATTGCGAAGAAGTACCTTCTTCCAAAAGCATGGGAATCTCATGGCCTGAAGAACTACCCGGTAACTCTATCGGATAAGACTTTCTCTCAGGTTGTTCGTGGATATACCAAAGAAGCTGGTGTACGTGAGCTTGAGCGTTTGATGAATACCATCGCTCGTAAGATCGCGACTGAAGTTGTAACTGAAGATATCAAAGAGGGTCGTAAGTTCCAGGTGAACGAGAAGAACCTTGAAAAGTACCTTGGACCTCTGAAGTTTGACCGCACTGGCATCGAAGAAAACCCTCAGGTTGGTTTGGTGAACGGTCTAGCATGGACTTCAGTCGGTGGTGAACTTCTTCACATTGAAGTAGTCACTGTTCCGGGTAACGGAAAAATCCAGGTAACTGGTAACCTAAAAGATGTGATGAGAGAGTCTGCTTCAGCAGCTCTATCTTATGTACGATCGATTTCGAACCGTCTTGGTGTAGATCATGAGTGGTATTCTAAGAATGACATTCATATCCATGTACCAGATGGAGCAACACCGAAAGACGGTCCATCTGCTGGTATTACGATGGCAACAGCCCTGACTTCGGCAATCGCCAACATTCCTGTTCGTCAGGACGTTGCGATGACTGGTGAAATTTCTCTACGTGGTCGCGTGCTTCCGATCGGCGGGTTGAAGGAAAAAATCCTTGCAGCTAAGCAGGCCGGAATCACAACCGTGATCATCCCTGAGAAGAACAAGAAAGATATCGTTAAGATCCCTGATGAAATCAAGCAAGGCATCGATATCCGCCCTGTTTCAGAAGCTGAGGAAGTTCTGAGAGTTGCTCTGAACCTCACGAAGCCTGAAGAGTTCATGAAAGCGCGTGCGCTCAAGGTTCTCGATGGCGAAGCCAATCTGGAAGTAGCTAACTAATCTAAAACGAAAAGCCCGGCGAAAGCCGGGCTTTTTTTTTGCCTGCCTGTTAAAAATTCCAATTCTTCCTACAATAAAAACATCAATCATTTCGGAGGTTTCATGAAACTATTGGTTTCGTTGCTGTTTCTTGCGTCCTGTTCATCCTATCATCACGTTCCAGCTTCACCTCCTCCTCCTTATAATCCGGTCGCCGGGGATGCGCTCCAGCTGGTAATCGAAAAGAAAGGTGAAGCCCAAGAGTGTGTCTCGCTTCTGACAAATAATTATTGTCTCTGGGATAAAGAAATTCTGGTATTCGTGGATTCAAAATTCAAAGATAAAATGTCTTTGCTAGCTCAGGAAACAAGCTACAACGTAAACATTGAAACTCAGTCAGTTGGAAAAAATGAAGCCAGAAAAATCTTCGTACAGCCCGGATCGAAGAAACTTTCAGTCAACGGAATCCAATGGCGCAAAAATTATCCGATGCTAGAGAAGATTTTAAAGGCCAATGGTTATACCATCACTAATAAACTAGCCGAAAGTCAGCAGGTCGTAAAAGTGACTTTTGGTCTTAAGGATTTGGATGTGGCAAAGTTTAAACGTTACTTGAATCTGGTTGCCTATGATACAGCGGAAATGAAGAAAAATAAAAAGGAAGTGGAAATGTGGAAATCCAGTGTTTCCAGCATCGGCACCACCCGGGATTTCGATAAGGTGTATCCGATCCTGCTCGGGATCACGTCTGAGTTAGTATCGGACGCAGGGAATTTGAATAAGTCTTTGATCGTGAGCGATAGTAATCTTAACGTACAGGCGATAAAACACTTCCTGGCCCCGTAGCCGAAAGGCCCGGCTCTTGAGCCGGGCCTTTCCTTTCTTTTTTTCATGCCTTTACCTCAAGATCAGGTGATTCCATCTATTTAAGACCTGTAATTTTTACAGCGGCACCACAACAAAATACTGATTCAGGTTAATCTCCTCAGGACTAAAAAATCCACGGAGGATTCCATGAAACCCACTTCATTTTCAATGAAGACTGCTCTGCTTGCTACTCTTATCATCTCAGGAAAGGCTGCTCTAGCTCAAAATCTCCCTGATGAAATCAATCACCCACAGTACCTCCGGATCTATCAGAATCTTGAGCAAGTTCTTTCTGCCAAGACTGAAGAATACAATAAGCTTGCGGCCCAACAGTCAGAACTTCAGAAAAATATTGTGCAAATGGAATTAGATAGCCGGGAACTACCTGCAGAGAATTTCCGACTCGATCAATTAATCAATACCAAGCGCCAGGAGCTTTCTCGAATAGCTTCAGAGATGCAAGGTCTTGAAGGCGTCATGGATCGAATCATTGAAGATCTTCGACGGATTGATAATATCATTGCTCAGCTGCAACGTGACCTGAATGACGAAACTCAGAGGGCCAATCAAATCAATGCTCGTCGAGTCCAGCTAACACAACAACTTTCTGCCGTGACAGCACGTTTGCAGCAAGAACAAAGAGAAGAGCAGCAGTCCATTAATGTTTTGAATCGTTTGAATCGTGAGCTGGATCGGGATATCAAAAATCGTAATGATGATATTGCTGAAAAGCGCCAGCTGACTCTGGATGTTGAACGTTATAAACGTGAACTACCAGCTCTTAAAACCAAACTAACCACGAATTCTCAGCAAGTTACTACCAAGAAAACAAATCTGACTGAAGCGCAGACCAAATTGCCGGCAGTAAAGGCAGAATTGGCCCAGGAGCAGACAAAGCTGGCCCAGGCAGACGCTGAAATTACACCCAAGAAAGCAAAGTTAGCGGAACTCGAGGCAGAGCTTGGAAGACAAATGCCAGAGGTGGCTAAACTTCAGAAAGAGATTCAGGATTTAACAGCAAAAATTGAGTCAAATAAGAACAAGATCAATGGTGCTGGTCTGGAAGCCCTTAAGGCCAAGCGAGATGCTCTGGAAAAAGAGTTGGCATCGGCTAATGCTCAGATCGCCTCTCTTAATCAACAGATTGTCGCCGCGAAAGAAGCCATCAAACCCGATTTGGCCGAACTACAGGAAGTGCGCAAGCAGATTCGCGAACTCGAGCGCTCGGGCGCAAATCCAACGGAATTAGCACGCCTTAAACTTCAGGCCGAAGCGATTGAAAAACGTTTGGCGCCGAAACGTCAGGAAATTGCTCGTTTGGAAAAACAATATGAAAATCTTCTTATTGCCAATGCCCCTCGTAATCAAGAACTCACCAATCTGAAAGATCAGGTGACAAAAGTTGAAGCGATGGTAGCGTCACTGATTCAGGAAAACGAAGCCGCAAAAGATAAGATTGCTGCCAACCAAAGAATCATTGAGGAGCGCACTGCCGCCAACTCAGGCCTTGTGAAAGAAATTAATGAACTAAAAGCTGTTATCAAAACGCTGGAAGTGAATCGAGAAAAGATCGCTAAAGAAGTGAACCAACTCAAAACTCAGGAAACCAATCTTACGGCACGGATCTCGGAGCTGACTAAGGAAATCGCAGCACTTGAGTCGGAGAGCTCCACCCTTACTAAAACTGTGGCAGATATGGAAAAAGCCATCACGGATTTCCCGCTGGCCATTCGTCGCCTGGATCTTCATATGGCCAAACTTGAGGAGCAGATTCAGTCAGCTCGCCAGCAAATAAATCGTGAAGAAAAACTTTTGGCACGCATTCAGCAAGATCGCCTGACGATCGAAAGAGAAGTTGCTCTAGTACAAGGTGATTTAAACCGGGTGAACCAGGATCTGACGTCGGCGAACCAACTTATCGGTGCTATTCAAAATAAATTGGTAAAAGAGAATGCTGAACGTGAAGCCCTAACTCGTTACAACCAGGATTCTATTCGAAAGTATGACGGTTTAAAAGCACAGAAACTAGCGGCCGAAACAGTGGTCTCGGATTCAATCAAGGCGATCGAAGTTAACAATCAGGACCTTGCTTATATTGCGCGCGAGCTACCGAAGCTTAGAAACGAATTGAATGCTTTGAATCCAAGAGTGACAGCTGCTGCCGGAGCCATGAATGAAGCTCAAGTGAAGGTCGATACTGCGAATGTTAATTATCAAAATCGTTTGTCTCTGTTTAACCGCTACCTTTCAGATGCTCAAACCTTAGGCTCTGAACGTGCGGCCTTGGGAACAACGGATGGAGTAAAAGCGGGAACTGTTGAAGCTCGTGCCCGGGCGACTAAGCTTGGGGCAGAGAATGCAGCTGCCGAAGCCAGATGGGTGGCCCTGCGACGTGGCTACGTCCGGGGAGAAATTGCGGGATTCGACACGGGGTTTGATATCGGAATGAGTTCCTCGGCTGATGCAGCTCTGGGAGATCGTGATGGTAAAGTTGCCGGAGAGAAGAGAGCAAAAGATCACGCAAATATGGTTCTAAAGCCAGAGTTCTATCTGGAAGAACTTGAGCGTCGCTTACGTGAAGATGAAGTCAGTTTGAAAAAGAATTTTGCCTTCAAAATGAGTGATGAAGTTTCAGTAGTGGCGTCTGCTCTTTCCCGCGCCAACATCCCTGAGCTCACGCCTGAGGAAATTGATGCTTCTAAACGCATCCTGAGCTCACTGGATACTTTGATTGAGCAAGCCGAGATTGAAGCGAGTGAAGTGGTGGCCCTGCGTGAGCGTCTCAGTAATGGACGTAACGTCTACACCGCGCCAGGAGCCGGTGAGAACGCCAACAACCCTAACTGCAGTGGCGTCTACAAAAACGTAAAGGAATTCATTGAAGCTTGTAAGGTTTCCTACGGTGCCCGTTACCAGGGCTTGTACCTGGCGGCTCACCAGGATAGCTTCATCAAAGAATACGGGCAGGCTTTTGCTGCTCAGATTGTTA
>JBEIEO010000005.1:0-30453 GCA_040382895.1 Halobacteriovoraceae bacterium | reverse complement strand
GAATAATTCTTTTCGCCTGGAAATGTTGTTTGAACTAGAATCGTTATTTGCATGGTGCACTTCACGCGTCGAGATCAACAGCATCTTTATTGACTCTTCCAGTGCTGAATTCTCTCCTGGTCTGGAACTTGAAACACTAGCTTCTTTGAGTTCTTCACAACTAGATAAAATAAATACCAAGCTTCAAAAAATTATTTTCGCAATGATGCAGCTTCCTCAGACAATCGTCATGGATCTGGGTGAAGGCTCTCAAACTCTGGCCTCTGAATTTTCTCTCGGTGCCGATATCCGGATTGCCTCTGAAAATTCAAAGATTGCTTTCAACCATTGCCAATATGGCCTGGTCCCGGCAGCCGGTGGTATGAGTATGCTTTCGACCCTGGTATCACCGGCCCTGGCCCGTGCCTGGGTACTTTCAGGTTCTGCCCTTTCTCAGGAAGCCATGAGGTCTTCTGGCTTTATTAAGAAAACCTATGATTCTTCCAATCGAAATGAAGTCATTTCGGACGTTCTGACCAATATTGCCAAGCTAGCTCCGGTACAGCGAATTCAGGCGAAATTGGGCTTATTTGAGTCGTTAAGAACTCAATTCGAAAATGGTCTGGTGATGGATCGAAAAATCGCCAAAGCATCTATGGTATCTGAGGACTGGCGGTCTAAGAAGCCAGAGGCCAAGGAGACTGAGTTTATGCCGGCCAAATCCATGTCCTACTCAGTGAAGCTTTCCTTGATTAAAAATGAAGACGGACCAACCATAGAACACTAGTTTTCCGTTAAGGTTAACAGATGTATAACTTCTGACCATCGACACGCCTTCCCCTGGAGTTTAAGATGCCTTAAACTCTAAGTAACAGGAGGCGGTGAGATGAATTTAGCCTCGTTTTCTATAGCCCCAAATGACTTTCTTTTTATCTGTGGTCCTTGTGCCCTGGAGGATGACGCGCAGATGCGCTCGATCCTTAATATGTCTTTTTCGCCCCAATTTATCCGGGGAGGGGTCTACAAACTAAGAACTTCTAAGAATTCCTTCCAGGGTTTAGGTCAGGAAGGAATTGATATGATCTCACGTCTCAAACAAGAGCGTCCTTTTCATTTTGTAACCGAAATCACCGATCCCCGTCAAATAGACAAACTTTTACCCATAGTGAGTGCTTTTCAGGTGGGTGCAAGAAACATGTATAACTACGAGCTTCTTAAAGAATTATCCAGATATGGAAAACCAGTGATTCTCAAGCGCGCTTTCAGCGCCACGATCAATGAATGGCTAGGGGCCACTGAATACCTGGCAGATCTTGGTGAACAAAACATCATCCTTTGTGAAAGAGGTGTTCGCTCTTTTGATCAGAAACTAAGAAATATGCTGGATTTGGGTGGAGTCATCTACCTGAAAAAAAATCATCCCTTCAAAGTCCTGGTAGATCCCTCCCATGCAATGGGAATCAGAGAATATGTCCCATCGGCTGTTCTGGCATCGCTGGCGGCCGGTGCTGATGGTGTATTGCTGGAAGCTCACCCTACTCCAGAGAGTGCTCGTTCTGATGGCCAGCAGTCACTTCATCTTCCGACTATGAATGAGCTTGTGGCCAAACTTCGTGAGCTCGCTCCCCATTTTAATAAAACACTGAAGGTTTAGTATGCCCAAGGCACAGTTTATAAAAACCATGTTCGACGATATTGCTCCAAAGTACGATCTTCTAAATGATGTACTTTCTCTGGGTACACATCGCGTGTGGAAAAAGCAGCTGGTAAAACTCACTTTGCAAAATAGTCCCCTCAAAATATTAGATTGTGCCACTGGTACCGGCGATATTGCTTTCATGCTGGAAAAACACCTCGTGCCTGATATCATTGGAATCGATTTTTCACCCGTGATGATTGAAGAAGCAAAAAAAAGGCGGGCCGCACTCGACTCTCAAGTTAAGTTCCAGGTCGCCGACATATCTCAGTTACCCTTTCAAACTGATCAGTTTGATGCTTGCACGATTTCTTTTGGCATTCGAAATGTGGAAGATCTTGATAAGAGTCTTCAGGAACTTTCCCGGGTCTCAAAATCTCTCTTTATTCTGGAATTTGGGAAACCAAAAAATAAATTTTTTGCACAAACCTATTTCTCTCTCCTAAGAACTTACTTTCCTTGGCTCTCTCGTATCTCGGGCAGAAAAGATGCCTACGATTACCTGATCGCTTCTTCGGAAGCGTTCCCGTCAGGAGATGAGTTTTTAGAAAAGCTCAAAACGAATACCAACTATCAACAGATGAGCTATACACCACTTTTCGGCGGTATTGCCTACATCTACCAAGCTAAGAGGACAGCATGATCTCACCAACCTTTGATCCTAAAGAATGGAAAGAAGTCACTGATTATCAATTCGAAGATATTACTTTTCATAAAGCAGTTAACACTGGCGCAGTTCGCATCGCTTTTAATCGTCCGGATCTCAGAAACGCCTTTAGACCTAAGACCGTTGATGAACTGCTAACAGCATTAGAATGGGCACACCGGGAAAATGATGTGGGAGCGATTATCATTACCGGTAATGGACCATCTTCCAAGGACGGAGTTTTTTCATTCAGTGCCGGTGGTGATCAGAACGTCCGAGGGCGTACTGGTTATGAATACAAAGACGAAGATAAAAAAATGCCTCATGGCCGTCTTCACGTTTTAGAAGTTCAACGTATGATCCGCTTTATGCCAAAAATCGTGATTGCTGTTGTTCCAGGTTGGGCGGTAGGAGGAGGACATTCGCTTCACTGTGTGTGTGATCTAACGATAGCTTCAAAGGAGCATGCACTCTTCCGTCAGACCGATCCTGATGTGGCAAGTTTTGATGGAGGATTTGGCTCGGCCTACCTTGCCCGACAAATTGGACAGAAACGAGCTCGAGAAATTTTCTTTCTCGGCAAAGCATACAGCGCTGAAGAAGCTTTTCAGATGGGAATGGTTAATAAAGTCGTGCCTCATGCAGACATCGAAAAAGAAGCACTCGATTGGGCCAAGATTATGTGCCAAAAATCACCGACAGCAATGAGGATGCTGAAATTTGCGTTCAACCTTATCGACGATGGACTTGTAGGACAGCAGGTATTTGCCGGAGAGGCCACCCGCCTTGCTTACGGAACAGATGAGGCCAGAGAAGGTAAAGATGCTTTTCTTGAGAAACGTGAACCTGAGTATCATAAATTCCCCTGGATGTACTAAATGCAAATGCCATCCTGGTTTGATGATCAATTCTTTAAGTTAGGATGTTTCTGCTCATTACCGGACGGGAAAAACTTTTTATTTGCCAAAGGAGGCACCTGGACTCAGTTGCCTTCAACAGAAAAGACCACTTTCCAAATTCGGGATTTCTATCAATCTGAACGCTGGTATTACCATCCCAAAGAAACACTGGTTTTATCAACTGAAGATATTAAAGCCCATTTTGAGGATGACCACGAGAAAGTATATCTCGCTCTGGACTCAGATGATGATAATTTTTTTCTAGAAGATTTCAAGAACCTACAGAATAGCTGGGGTGAGCAACTAAAAAAAGTTGTGCTTACTTCCCGCCGCAGTTTCTCTATTCAAGACCCTTTAAAAATCCGCCAAAAAACCATGCTCAAAAGTCTACTGGCCCCAACTGGCTACGCCTATGGGTTCTGGAAAGATGAATATGGATTAATCGGTGTCACCCCAGAAACACTTTTTGATCTTAAAGGTCAGGAAATCAAAACCATGGCCCTGGCAGGAACAGCGCCTAAAGATAAGGCCCAGGAACTCCTAGATTCCAAAAAAGACCGGGAAGAACATAATCTCGTGATAAAAAACATTCTGGAAGATCTGAAAGATTTCGCTAGTGATATCCAAACCACGGCCACTGTTATTCACCCCTATGAAAGATTGGTGCATTTAAAAACACAGATAAGTGCCAGGCTTAAAAAAAGTATCAGAGTGGAAGATTTGATTGATAAACTCTCCCCGACTGCTGCCCTTGGAGGTTATCCACGTAAAGAAGCCCTGCACTTTCTACGACGAACACAATACTACGCTGCTCACCCTCATCGTTATCATGGTTCCGTCTTTTGCTTTACTCATGCAGACCACACCCGTGCTTTGGTGATGATAAGAAATATTCAACTTCATCAAAATAAACTCATTCTGGAAGCTGGGGCCGGAATTGTTTCTCTTTCCCAAAAAGAAAAAGAGCTGGAAGAGATCCATCAAAAGCAATTTGCCATCCAGGACTTGCTGCTATGAATGCCCTGGAGCTTCCCGTCTATTTTTGCACTGGTGCCCGTAACCATGATTTGCTTGAAGCCTTCAATCCTGCAATGATGACGTTTGAAATTGATGAGCGCATGGCCTCATTCATGGCCTTAGGTGAAGCCAAATCCGCTAATCATCCCCGGGCCATTTGCACCACATCCGGTACAGCCGTAGCTGAATGTGTTCCGGCCATGGTGGAAGCATTTTATTCCCATGTACCTTTAATCCTCATAAGTGCTGATCGACCTAAGCATATGCAAGGTACAGGAGCTCCACAAACCATCGACCATGAAACATTGACCCGTGGTCATCGACGAACATACCTGGAAGTAAGCCAGACAGAATTTATAAAAATCGATTTCTTGAAACTGGATTTTCCGGCGCATATTAACGTGATACTACCTTCCTCATCTGAAAAGATTAACACCAGCGAAAAAAAGTTTGAAACATTCGAGGCTTTTACAAAAACTGTTCAGAGTCCCATGATCATTCTCTCGCACGAGTGCCAATCCCTGCGTCCAGTTGCAGAGAAGCTCAAAGCGATGAATATCCCGTTTTATGCAGAAAGCCTTAGTCAGGCCCGTGATCTAAGCACTATAAAGCTTGAAAAAACTCTTATTAATCTAATAAAAAACAAGCTTATCGATGGAGTTATCCGGATTGGTCACACTCCCCTCTCCAAGGCCTGGAGACTTTTGGAAGAGTATCATTTGCCCGTCTTCAGTTTCGATGAGCGAACCATGACTGGGTTATCTCATGGAAGTGTAACCAGCACATCTGGTCAGCAACTGCTTCTGAACCAAACATTCTGGGACCAACTAACATCGTTTGATTTTTTTAAACCGGATGAAAACTCTCGTCAGCTGGATGACCTGATTGAAAAATACCCTTTGAGTGAAGTTTCTCTTATCAGAAAAGTCCAGGAAATGATCCCGGAAGGAAGTCTTGTTTACGTGGGAAATTCCCTTGTGATCCGATATTTTGAACTTACGCAAAAGAAATTCTTTCAGGTGTTCGGGACCCGCGGGGTCAATGGCATCGATGGACAACTCAGTACCGCAATTGGCATGGCACGAGAATCAAAAAAACGCATCTATTGCATCCTTGGAGATCTCACCACTTTTTATGATCTCTCAAGCCTTCGTTCGATACCAGCAAACCTTAAACTCATCATCATTAATAACGATGGTGGGAGAATCTTTGAAACCCTAAACCTTAACCGCAAAATCTGGCTAGAACATAACTCACAATTTACTCCTATCGTCCAGGGATTTGGTCTTACCTGCTCTCAATCCTTAGATGAATGGGAAGAAGCTCAGGTATTGGAACTTATCCCTGACTTTCGAGAAACACAAAGCTTTCGAAGGGAGTGGATATGATCTATTTTATCCACGGTCTTTTTTCAGGACCAGAGATTTGGAATCCTTACATCGAGGGAGATCATCGAAAGGCCATCTCTCTCTATGTAGATGATCCTTTTAAAATCCAGCTAACATCTACCGATATCCTGGTTGGCTATTCCATGGGAGGAAGAATTGCTATGGAGCTGGCGTCGCGCCAAAACTTTAGCATGAAAAAAATCATTCTTCTGGCCGCGCACCCTGGCCTATGTGATGAAGAGAGACAAGAGCGCAAGAAATGGGAGGATGAGTTTCTGAAGAAAATGGAGAAATCCTCCATCCTGGAATTTCTGGAATACTGGAACTCCTTACCGCTATTTTCTAAGAGTAAGCTTTTATCTCTCACTCAAGAACGTTTTCAACAAGGCAAAAAGCTTTTTGATCGCTATCGCCTTTCTCAGCAGGAGAACTTTTTATCATTATTAAAAAAGCATCACCAGAAGGTGATCTATATCCATGGCAGAGAAGATGCAAAATACGCTCAGCTCGCAAAATTGTTAAGGGATCAGCAAGTAAAGATCAAGACGATCAACGGCGATCACAGAGTTTATCTCAACCATACCGAACTACATCCAATACTTGAGGAAGCTTATTCATGAAAAATTTCCTTCTCGCCACACGCCCTAAAACTTTACTGGTCGGAATCATTCCGCCACTAATGAGTTTTAGTTTTTACTCCACTCAAAGTGATAATCTTCCATGGACCATTCTCATCTGTTGCCTATTAAGTGCGCTGGGGATTCAGATTGCGACGAATCTTTTTAATGACCTTATCGATTTTAAAAAAGGTGCCGATAGTTTCCGACACGGACCTACTCGAGTCACAGCTTCTGGTCTTGTGCCAGAACAGACTGTCAGGCTTTGGGCCCTCTTTTCTCTAGGAGCAGCGGCGATTTTTTCACTTCCTTTGATTCAAACCGGGGGGGACTTGGATTTTACTACCTGGGTTACTTTCGCTCTATCTCACCTATGGTTATACGGGAGGACCATTTCCCCTGGCCTATATCGGATTAGGAGAACTCTTTGTTTTTTTATTCTTTGGATTATTTTCTGTGATTGGTTCTTATTTTCTTTTTGCCGGGAACATACCTCAGGAAGTCCTGATTATGGCCTGTACATATGGACTTCTCACAACCACACTCATTTGTGTAAACAACCTTCGGGATCGAGAGCAGGATGCTAAGGTTAATAAAAGGACACTTGCCACCAGAATGTCAGAAGTCAGATATAAACTCTTGAGCGAGCTCACCATCTTTGGTCCTTATCTCTTGATGGTAATTGCTCTTCCTCTTTCTGGATTATGGTTTCTCCTGTTATCCCTGCCAATTGCTTTTAAATTGGGTCACATTGTCTGGTGGGACAAAGGTGCGGCCCTTAATAACGGCTTAAAGTTTGCTGGCATTCACCTGATCTTGTTCTCACTGGCACTCCACCTAGGATGGCGTTATGGACATCTTCTACCATAAATTTACACTGACTCCTTGTCAGTCACTGAATCGGTTAAGTGCAACCTCCCCGAGGGAGGGCGTTTTTCTGCGCACTCAGAATTCTTTCTGGGAGTATTTCCCACACCCGGAGCTTGGTGATTTAAGTTTAAAAGATTTTCTAGCTGAGTTTGTCCGTCAGGAAAAAATCTCCACTCAAAAGGCCTTACTGACATTGTCTAAACCGCTGATTAAGAACATCACTCCGCGGGTGTTTCAGAATCATCATCTTTGGCAGGGATCAGTTGAAACCTACTATCCAGTAATTAAGTACAAACTGAAAAATGCTAACGATCGATTGTTTCTGGAATTCAAATGCGAACAGATCAGACTGGATGCAAACGGACTTTTCACCTCCCAAGGATGGAAAGATTTTGACTCGAGTCTCCCCCAAGAGTTTAAGAAAAAAATTGATTACATCGAAGATCCCCTTAGTGGCGAGGATTGGAGAGAAGTGGAAATGAGGTGTGCCAAAGATTTCATTGCCGGATCACCTGCTACGTTCACGATCTACAAACCCTACCGAGAATTCTACCCTGCCTCTCCCCGGGTAATTTTTAGCGGCAATATGGGTCACGCGCTTTCTCAATACCTTTCCTACCTGGAGCTAATGGAGTTAGGCCAGTTGAGTTTAGTCCACGGGCTTATCAACCCACCTCTATATGAAAACGTTCCGTATCTCTTTAAAGGAGATTATGAGCGAGGCTTTATCCTGGACATCGATAAATCATCCGTTTTTTTACAAAGTCTGGATGAACTCGTTTGGAAAAAGCTATGTACAATTTAGAAACTAACTCTGAACAAAATCAGATTATACTTTCACCAAAGCTTGAGGAGTTGCGCAAAGACATCTATTCTCTACTGAATGACTCTGGTCTTTATTCACACGTGGCGCTTCTGTCTTCAGGCACAACCTCCAAAAACCCTAAGGGTTATGCCATCTCAAAGCGGGCGCTTCTTATTCACGCCACGGCCGTTAATCAATTTCTTGGACTAACAACACAGGATCGATGGGGCTTAACGCTTCCACCATTCCATATCGGCGGGCTGGGTATTCTGGTTCGATCGCAATTACTGAATCAAGAACCAGTGAATCTTTACCCCTGGAATCCCTTCCAAATGGCAGATGTCATTCGGAAAGAGAAGATCACAGTGATTTCTGTGGTGCCAACACAAATATATGATCTGGTGAAACATGGGATACGCGCACCAAAAAATCTCCGCATCGTTCTTGGAGGAGGTGATTTTTTGGGTGACGAATTGGAAAGACAGGCCTGTGACTTGGGTTGGCCTTTATGGAGAACCTTTGGCATGACTGAAATTAGCTCTCAATTGGCCACCGGTGGAGATCTCCGTCAGGGACTTCAAATACTACCTATCCATCAAGTAAAACAGGATGCCTCTCAGCGACTATGGGTAAAAACTCCAACTCTCTTTACAGCGGAATTTCATTTAAATGAAGGCCGGAAATTGAGGCTGGCTAAAGAGAAATTCGATGAAGATGAATTCTATCCCCTTGAGGATAAGGTCCTCATAAAAGGAAACAGGATTATTCCTCTGGGAAGAATGGATGGGGCCTTTAAAATTTCAGGCCGACTGGTGAGTTTTCTGGATTTGAAGAATCTTTTGGATAAGTTTTCTTTAGAGCATGGTATCTGGGGAGAGATTGAACTGACTCTTACCCCCGATCCCAGATTAGGACATAAGCTGACTTTGAGTCATAACCCGGACATTAATCAAGATTATATCCAAAAGTTTCTGGAAAGAATTAGTCCCATCAAGGTTCAAAATGTGGAGTCAGGGATAAAAAGAACGGA
This sequence comes from Halobacteriovoraceae bacterium, assembly GCA_040382895.1. Classification (GTDB taxonomy): domain Bacteria; phylum Bdellovibrionota; class Bacteriovoracia; order Bacteriovoracales; family Bacteriovoracaceae; genus Peredibacter. The sequence continues at coordinate 21,506 of JBEIEO010000005.1, read as the reverse complement.
GCTGGGAAAAGTCCAGCTCCATGAGAATTAACTAGATTTGCTTACATCTCATCATGGCGGTCATAAAAGCATTATGTGACCAGGTCAAATCCACCGCTCCCTGCATATAACCAGTAAACTGGTTGAACTGCTCAGACATGTGACCCATACGGTCTGAGTGAAATAGAACTCGCTTGAATTGTTTCTCTGTAACATCATTCAAATGAGCCTTCAGTGATGGAGATAGACGACCAGCGCGTGCCACTTCCTCTTTGGCAAGACAAAAATATTCACCCAATGCAAGAGTGGAAAGGAACCATGGATTTCCGATACGAGAAGTTTCGTATCCATCATACTTATCTTCAGGATAGCGTCCGATGCCAACACCCATATCTTTAAATTGCTTATTAACCTGGTAGATATCTCCAAAGGTCGCAGCCAGAGTATCGATATATTTTAGAACGGCCGGATCTCGTAAAGAGAAAACGCGCTGGTAAGGGTAAGTATGTAGCAAGGCCAGAAGCGGAGCTACATCCAATCCTGAATTTTTATATCCTAGAGCCGCTGAACGTTCAGTGGTAACCAAAATACCCACTCGTGAATCAACGAATTCAGACTTTAATTTTTGAGCAATCTTAGCTGATTCAGCTCGGTAGAAGTTAGCAGCAGCACCGTCACGAAGATCGGAAGCGAGCTTAGCACCTTCCTGTAACGCTACTTGCTGAGAGAGAAGTGTATAAAAGTGCATGCCTTTTTCTTCTTCCCAAAGATCGAAGCTGTGTTCACGCCAATGATGAGCAGTATATTCCAGATCTTTTTTAATCACTGAATCTGCTGGCAAAACGCCGTGATAGAGCTTTTTAAGAACGTAATCATGATTGCCTTCGGCAAGTAGCATGCGGGCAAATTTCACCATCGCTAATGCTCTTAAGGCTGGACCATCGTTCTGAGGACGGCCCCAAGGACCAGTGAAGCCAGAACCATCAATGTTGTATTTTGGCTCCCCTAAACCAGAAAGCGTAGGAAGATTCTGTCGATAGGCTTCAGCATCGATCCAGGTGAAGATCAATTTCTTCACTTTTTGATCTTTTTTAAGTTCATAATAATCAATAAGAGAACGCATGGTAAGTGCGGTATCGCGAACCCAGTCAAAGTAGTAATTCGGATCGCGCTTCGAAGGACTGGCCACTACCATCCCGGGTTTAACATCAGGTCGAGTGGAATTAGAGATAACCATATTGAAACTGGTACGGAACTGAGCATCTTTGGTTGGCATCGCAAACGCAAAAGTCGGCATCAACATGAGCAGAAGAAATTTCATCAAAGCTCCCTTAAATTTTGGGGTTCAAATAGTAGCTGTTTTTCTATGGTGGATAATTTATCACTATATCCCAAGATAAATCCACCCCCCCCTGCACCACAAAGCTTCAAAACATATTCTCCTGATTCAAGACCTCTTGACCAAAGTCCCCGCATCTGTGTGGGAATCATTTCCGGAAAATACTCCCATTGAAATTTCGAGATTAGCCATAGGTGGTGGAAAAGATGAGATCGCTCACCACTTACTATGCAATTGATGGCAAAATTTACTTCACGTGAGAGCACCTCTGCGCAACCCCTTTTGAATTCGGGATCCTTCATTTTTTCCTTATAAATGCTTACAAGGGGACCAGTCTGACGAGGTTTTCCCGTGTTTACTAAAAACAATCCATCTAATGAAATTTTTCGATCCAAAATTTCCACTTCATCAAAGTTGTGAATGAGAAGCGGTTTTTGAACTAAGCTCACTAATGGATCGATTCCTGAGCTAGAGCCATGAAAATAATCTTCCAGGCGCGCCAAACTTACTTTATCTTCCTGAAGAGTTCCTTTCTTCCATCCATAAGTTTCAAAAAGCGCTGCAATCAGGGCACCCGAACTTCCTAGGCCATAACCATGAGGAATGGAAGAGTCAAACCACAGACCCTTTTCCACATCTTTTTTTAAACGTTTCAGATCCAGATATTCTTCTGAACGATGAGAAAGAAAAGATACCAAAGATGCATGGGAAGCCTTAGCTTCAGGGGTAGATAGTTCAGCAAATGACCATTTTCCGGAAAGCTTATCAAAGGGAATCGCCAGCGCCTTAGAGCCGTTTAGAATTGTATACTCACCTAACAGCAAAATTTTAGCAGCAAAAGTATGGTCTAACATTTGTGGGGTCCATCACCGGTTTTATCATGAATCAAAGATTCGGCCAGCGGTGCCAATTCATGACCAATAAAAGTCTGAATTTTGTGTTTAAAAGCTTCCGGATAAATCAGATGTAAATTAGGGCCTGCATCTAAAGTAAAATAGAGTGGAAGTTGAGTTTCACGACGGAAGGCCCATACGGCTTCCATTGCGGCCAGTGAATTTGGCTTCAGCAAGGTATAGGCTTCAGGTGAAGTCATCATCATCGCATGCAATGACAAAGCTTCAGCCTCCAGAATTTTACCCACCTCTTCCATATCTCCGGATTGCAGAGACTCAACACATCGCTGGAAGTTGGACCTTGCCTGCTTGAAGCGTGCCTCAGCAAAAAAATGCTCATTCATTCTTCCATGCCCTGAACGACTTGAGACTTGTTTTTCACTTGAGTCAACTACCATGACTGTGTCACACAATTGAGTCAGATCAGGATGAACCATAAAAGTTGTAGCGTATTTATCAGAACTGCCGGCCAGGAAAGACTCTCCCCAGGTAGTGTATCCACCATAGAGGGAACGGCAGGCCGACCCAGATGCTAGTCGGGATAAGTAGCTGGCACGTTTTAAAAAGAGACCCTCATCATAATCATTTTTAAAACTGCGAAGGTAATCGGCTAGAGTAAGAGCAAAAGCGGCAAGACCGGAGGCAGAAGAAGCAATCCCGGTTCCGTGAGGAAAAGTATTTGAGGTCTCAATTTTGACCGCAACGTTATTGAACCAGGGAAGTTCTGTTTGAAGGCTCTCAAGGTATTTTTTAATTTTCTGAGCAAATGCAATCTGGGATTTACCGTCGAGATTTAGCTCAACAGACAATCCGGATGATGGAGAAAAAGTGGTTTTGGTTTTAGTCACGCACTCACTGAGTGTCATGGAAAGCGAAGGATTGGCCGGAAGTTGATGTCCTTTTTTTCCCCAATATTTTACGAAGGCAATATTGGCCGGAGCAGTCCAGCAGGATTCATAAGCTTCAGGGACTAAGTCTCGATAAGGTCCCAGCAACTGGCTCATGCATTTCGTTCCAACTGCAACTCAGAACGAACAATTTCAGAGTATGGCAGGAATGTGTTAAACCCTTTCTGGGCAAAATACTCCCGGGTTTCACTAGGTTCACGGTCTGAAGTTACCAGGATGAAATCACCACCCCATGGGCCGACAGACTTAATCTCTCCCCAATAGTCTGAGAAAAGTTCATCTTTTATTCGTGGTAATTTCAAGGCAGAGCTAATCAACTGCTCGTGGGCGAAAATCAGTTTATTAAAGATTGCCAGGGAATGAGCGGTGCTCATTTCCTGGGTCAGTTGAGAAATCTCGTTCACAATCGCCTGTTTGCCATCAGTCTTGGCCTGTGCAAAACTTTGCGCTTCTTCCATCAACGTTTGTTTTCTTCCGAGGTAGATAAAGTACAACTGATCTTTAAAACTTGGATTAAAAGCAATGGTTTCCCATTGTGGTTTTCCATCTCTTTTCTGGAATCGGATCGGACCCATGGCCTGAGCGCACGCAATATCGTAGCCCGAACCGCCAATGGTTTTTTTCAACAATTCAAAAGGTGAAACGTAGGCCCATTGAGCAACATTGTAAATGAAAGTCGAGCTTGAACCAAGGCACCACTCCAGTGGGAATTCAATTTTTGTTTCAACGAAGACATCCACATCGTCACGCAGGAAATGAGGATTCTGAAGACGAACAGACGAAAGCACCTGCTGGACGAAATCCTGTTTCGGGCTGGACTGGTTTTTAATCGGTTTAAAATGCCAGAACTCATAGTCAGATTCAAACCAAACTTTGCCAGAATGATCTATACTCTTCCAGTTTAAGGTAGGCTGATAGGACTGACGGTATTTCACTTTCATACTCTGTCCAACTGAAGTTGGAAGGGCCAGGGCCAGTGCTCCCTCATTCACAAAGTACTCAGAGGTCAAAAGAAGCTTACCGTGTCCGTAAAAAAACTGATCGCGCATTTTTATCCTTAATAGAGAAAATTTCTGACTGCTGTAAACGAAACAACTTTATCTGAGAAATGTTCTTTTGCCCGTTTGATCTGCTCTTCAGAAGCATTCAGTTGGTTAAGAATATTTAACAGGTGAAGCTTCATGTGACCTTTCTGGATTCCGGTAGTCACCAGTGACTTAACGGCGGCAAAGTTCTGTGCCAGACCCGTAGCTGCTATGATCTGCATGAGCTCAACGGCGGAAGGATTGCCCAGAATGGCCAATGAGGTCTTTGCCAGCGGATGGATGGAAGTTAGGCCGCCAACCGTTCCCACTGCCAGAGGGATTTCAAGAGTGAACTTGAAAGTTCCGTTATCAATTGAAGCTTTTGAAAGAGAGCGATATTTACCATCACGGGCAGCATAAGCATGAGCGCAAGCCTCAATAGCACGAAAATCATTACCAGTCGCAATGACGACGGCATCGATCCCATTCATCACACCTTTATTGTGGGTGACAGCTCGATTAGGGTCCACGTGAGCAATATTTAGAGCGGTTACAAAGCGTCGGGCGAAAGCTTCCGGGCTCATGCCATTAGGGAATTCACCGAGCTCAGAGACGGGACATTCAACAGAACACTCAACGAAACATTCGGGAGTGAAGTTTGAAAGGATACACATGATCACTTCCATCTCTCTTTCTGTTTCGCTGAAAGATAGATTGAGTTCAATTTTGCGCTTAAAAACACGCCCCATCTCTTCCAGAATGGAATTAATGAAGTTTGCCCCCATCGCATCACAAGTCTCGCAATGAACTTTTAGCTGATAATAATTTTCAAGCTCGGTAGTCATGTTTACAAGTTCAAGAAGCTTGATCCCTCCCCCGCGCTTGATCATATTCTCGGTAATCGGGGCAACAGCCTCAAGTAACTCAGCTTTGGACTCCTGGAAAAACTGATCCAGCTTTCCGCTATGACCTTTCCAGAGGAAGTGAACCTGGCCTACTTTCATTGTGGATTTAACACGCGCCTTAAAGCCCCCGCGGTCGAGCCAGAATTTAGCCGACAAAGATGCTGCTGCCACCACTGAGGATTCTTCGATAACCATCGGAACGGTATAGATTTTTCCATTAATCAGAAAATTCGGGGCCACCCCAAAAGGTAGATCGTAATTGGTAAGGGTATTTTCAGAGAACTCATCGAAGCGTTTTTGGATTTCCTGATCCTGGTGCCAGAAGATATTCATCCCCTTAACCAGTGACGAAGCTTCGCCCTCAAGTTCTGATGACAGCCAGGAAATTTTTTGTTCCTTGCTCATTTTAGAAAAGCCGCTGACGGTTTTCATGATTGCCCCTTTACTCTAAGCAGCCCTTTGGCAGTTGCGTAGGCTTCTTTAAGTTCAAGAAAATATTTTTCTAGCGATTCAAAACTCTCCATGGCCGGTTTCAGAAAATTATTTGCCATGCCGATAACATTTGGTGCGTTTAGTTTTTCCCGTAATTCGTATCCATCAAGCACATCGCGGATGCCTCCGGAAATGATGAAAGATTTATCACCTTTTGGTAAGGCATTCAGGACCTCCACCATCTCAAAGGCCGAATGCCCCACATTGATGAAGCCTGATTTCACATCATGATCTTTACCGCGCAGGCTCTCAAGCAAAGTAAAATTTGTTCCTCCGAAAGCCCCGAATTCAACTCCTGCAAGAGGAAGCTTCATCAGAGCGGCCAGAGATTTAGGACCTATTCCGTGCCCCACTTCTTTAACGATGACCGGATAAGAAACAGTTTCTAAAAAAAGAGTCAGAGTCTGCAAAGGTGACTGGCGATAACGATCACCTTCGGGTTGAAACCATTCCTGGAGCGGATTGAGATGAATAATCAATCCATCGGCTTCGATTCGTTTTACCATTTCATGAATAATGCTCTCATGCCCGCTGATCAGGAGTTCTTCGATCTGGGCGATGCCGAGATTAGCGTAGAGAAGTGAGTCGGTATATGAGCGGACCGTAAAATCCTTGAGGCGTGTGTCCGAGTGCAAAATGGAGCGGCAAGATCCCAGACCCATGCCCAATTTATATTTTCCACAAAGTCGTGCGAGATTAGCATTAATGGACTGGGCCATTTCTGCTCCGCCGGTCATGCTGGATACCCAAAATGGAAAATTCAATTTTTTACCAAGAAATATTTGAGAAAGATCAGCGGGGTTTTGATGAGCAAAAAACAGAGGTTCGTAGTCAAAACGCTGGTCAAGACTCGAAGTTCGAGTTTGAGCACGGCTTGCAAGCTCCAAATGGTCTTTTTTACGTTGCCCTGTGATGTCTGTCATGGCCCATACCTTTACCAAGAAGCATAAGAAAAGTCATGATTGATCTTGCTCACTGTCACAAGATAACCCGTTGATATTACATATATTCTACAGGGTATTTTCCCCCCAGCAGAGTAACTTTCCTTCTACGGCCTTGCTCGTTCAAGAAAGTCTAGCTTCGGAGCCTTCTGTTTAATCTAGGCATTTAGACAAAACCTAAGGAAAATAAATACATGAAGTCTTATCACGCACATGGAAAATTCCTAATTACTGCCGAGTACCTGATTCTTAACGGTGCTCGGGGATTGGCCATCCCACTTACCAAAATGAAACAGACGCTTACAGTAAGTGAGCATGCAGAGAAAACTTTTCAATGGACAGCTTTGGATCATGAAGCAAAGGTATGGCTCGAGCTAGAGCTGGACATGCAATTTCGGGCCAAACGTGAGTTAAACCTTCAAGAAAAATTACTCCAAAGAATGTTGCAGCATCTGTTTCAGTTAAAACCGAAATTATTTTCTCAAGGTCTTAAGTTTGAAACCTCGATGAACTTCTTTCCTAAATGGGGTATGGGATCAAGCTCAACACTCATCTCACTCATCTCTCAGTGGGCGGGAGTGGATGGCATGATCCTACAGTTAAAATTCTTTGGTGGTTCGGGCTATGATGTGGTTTGTGCCACTGCTGCAAATCCTATCATTTATTCACTCGCCCAAGGAAAACACCAAGTTTCTCATGTAAGCTGGAGTCCTGAATTTCGAGAGCATTTGTACTTTATTTATCTGGGTCAAAAGCAAAATACCAGAGAGTCTCTGACAGCGGTTAAAGAGAAATTGACAAAAATTTCTTCTGATGACATGCATCTGGCCAATCTCGTCACTCGGGATTTTTTGAAATGTAATTCACTTCCTCAGTTCCAGCTACTTATGATGGAACATGAACGCTTTATCTCTTCCTTGATCGGATTGCCTACCATTCAAGAGGAACGTTTCCCCGAATTCCCAGGGGCCATCAAAAGTTTAGGTGCGTGGGGAGGAGACTTCATCATGGCCGCCTGTGAATTTGATCCGAGTGACTTTTTTCATGATGAAGGATATGGTCTGATCTTCAAATGGGATGACCTGGTGGAACCGATATGACTCTGGACGAGAATAAGAATGCATTCGATGAGTATCTTCTTCAGGAAGCTCAGATTTTATTCAAAGAAAAAAATTCACTCAACGAAGCAATCCTCTATTCCCTTCTTTCCCCCGGAAAAAGAATTCGTCCTCTTTTATGTCTGGGATTCTCTCAAGGATTCAGAGGTTCAAAAGAAGTGGCCTTGGCCTGTGGTCTGAGTGTGGAGATGATTCACGCTTATTCACTTATCCACGATGATCTTCCGGCAATGGACAATGACGATTTTCGCAGGGGTAAACCAACCAATCATAAAGTTTTTGGTGAAGCGCTGGCGATCCTGGCAGGAGACTCTTTACTTAATCTCGCTCCACAGTTCTTGTTAAAAAAAATCCAGCTTTTGAATTTTAACCCCGAGCTCGGAATGCAATTAGTGGCAGAACTCCTTTGTTCCAGTGGTCACGAAGGAATGGTAAAGGGTCAGGCCCTGGACATGTACTATGAGACTGCTGAGCTTAATGGCTTTTCAAAGGATGAACTGGAGCAAACACTACGAAAGATTCATCAACTCAAAACCGGGGCCATCATAAGCTGGAGCTGTCTGGCAGGTTTGTTCTCTTGTAGCGAAGTGAAAACAGTTGAACTCCATTCCAGAAAAGTATTTACATTAGGGCAAGATATCGGACTGCTGTTTCAAATGGTGGATGATATTTTAGATGTTACGGCAACACTGGCCGATCTTGGAAAGACACCCGGCAAAGACCAAAAGACTGGGAAACTGACCTACACCAATCTCTATGGTCTCGAACCAGCAAAGCTAAAGGCGCAGGAACTTGCCCAAAAAATTCTGAATGAACTGACGCATTGGAACTTTGGCGGAGACTGGAGTGTTATCCAGGATGTAGTAAAAGGCTTAAAGCAGAAATTGAATTAGATTTTGGGAGCGATGACCATAACAAACTCTCGCTTATCATGCCCTTCCAGTCGCTTGAGCAAAGAAGATGCTGATCCTCGGAGCAATTTCTCTTCAACTCCTCCAAGATCACAACCCAGAAAAATGTCCCTTTCTATTTTTACTTTATCTAACTCTTCGATGAGTTTTTTTAAGCGATAGGGAGTCTCCATCCAGATAAGTGTCTCAGGACGCTTAAGTTCTTTTTTGATCCATTCCGAGCGCTCAGGCTCCTTGACAGGAATAAATCCACTGAAGACAAAACTCTGATGAGAAAAACCCGATAGCGCCAAAGCCAGAGAAATAGAATTCGGATATGGTGTTGAAGTGACTTTGAGTTGATTGCGGTGACAGGCATCCACCAAGAACTGTCCAGGATCACAAAGGGCAGGAAGTCCACAATCACTCAGAAGATAAATAGTCTTTCCTGATTTTAATTCACGAATCAGGTCTCCCTGGATTTTTGACTGAGTATGTTCATTAAAAAGCACGAACTTTTGAATCGCTTCACGAGGAAGCCCCCATTTCAGCCAGCGCTGACGACCAACTTTATGTTCTTCTACGCAGATAATGATATTTTCTTTGAGAGCATCACAGAGCAATCTTTCTTTAGCAACAGATTCCAAAGGATGGTCTTCCTGAATGGGAGTGGGTACTAAAATTAACTCTCCCATCATTCATCCAGGGGAAGAAATAATTCTGGGCGATGAAAATCAGGACTATGTTCAGGATTAGGCTCGAGGGCGTAATATTCGCGAGGGTCCTGGGAAAGACAGGCAAAAAAACCTCCGTAAAGCTTATCCCCTTTAAGGTCATCCGGTAATATCACCGTCATTTTTCCATTCCAGAACTTGTCACTAAGAGTCACCTCAGTTGTGAGCTCTAACTTTTTGGGAGCAAAAAAAGTCTTTCTTGGCTCAGTAATAATCAAGGCGAATGGCTGATTCAGAGGAGAAACCTGGATCTCAAGATAGGGTGCATTGGTATCGTTAGCGTGGGATCGTAATTGCAAAAAAGCCTCCACCACATCCTTATTCCATAGTCCCCAGTTTTTTGACCAGTCTTGCGTGAAAACCTGATCAGACTGCCAGGCAGGTCCGGTGCGTTTCTGGACCAGAAATTCCACATAGAAGTGAGCTCCCTGCCGTTGCCAGTTGATTTTTAAACTGTGGCCAGCAAAAGATCCACCATGTTTTTTGAGGTAAGCTTGCATGCATTAATGGTATCATAATCTCCATATGATGTATCCGTTGTTTTTAATCATCCCTCCCGGCCTGGAAGACCTCGCTCAAAAAGAACTTGAGCTCAAATGTCCTGTTTCTGAAGTCACCGTTCATAAGGGTGGCCTGGAGCTTAAGGCTGACCTGGATTGGATCATCAAGGCACATATGGAACTTAAAATACCCACCCGAATCCTAATGCGGCTGAGTACTTTTAAAGTCAGAGACTTTCCAAAACTCTATCAGAAATTTTCAAACTTTAAGTGGAACCAGTATCTTTCTCACCCCCAACCGGAGTGGGAAATTTCTTGCAGCAAGAGCCGACTGAATCATACCGGCAGGATTGAGGAGACGGTGAAGTCTGCACTTGAGGAAAGTTTTCGCAAACAGCCTTTAGGCAAAGATTGGGAGAAAAAAAGCTATTCCCCTCAAACATTTTACATCCGAATTGTAGACGATGAACTGACCCTGAGCTTGGATCTTTCAGGAGAGCCACTTTACAAACGAGGGCTTCAGAAAATAAAGGGCGAAGCACCTATTCGGGAAAATTTCGCAGCTGCCTTTGCTTTTGAAATACTGCATGATCTGAAAGCGGAAGTTGAACTCGTAGATCCCATGTGTGGATCAGCGACCTTATTGACCGAAGCCCTTACCTTTTTCCATCCTCTCCATTTGAGAACATTCTCTTTTGAAGAAGCACCATTTTTTAAAGGTAAAATGATGAGGCCTCAATTGCCTGAAAAGAAACTCCCGCTGAATAAGGGACTTGGGTTCGATCTCAATGGTGAGTTACTTGAAAAAGTGCGCAAGGAATTAATAATTCCGCTTGAGTTGAAAGAAGCCGATTCGACCAAAGGTAAACTGACCCAGAATGAACATGTCATTCTCTGTAATCCACCTTATGGGGAACGGATTAAAATCGAAGGCAAGCGAGGATCGTTTCTAAAAGAGGCCTGGGAAAAGTTTCTTTCGATAGATCGTCCTTTGCGATTTGGCTGGGTTCTCCCTTCAGACATGGATGATCTTTTTAAAACAACAAAAGATTACCGCTTGCTGCAAAAGAGACATCTTAAAAATGGTGGTATGGCAGTGACTTTCTGGATTTGGGAAAGGATTTAATTAGCTTTTCTTCAACAGCGCTTGGAGCTTTTGCTGAATATCATCTCGCTTAAAAGGCTTGGTCCAGAAGCCATTAGCTTGGTTTGTAACGATTTTTTCCTGCTCCGAATTCATCTCAATCCCTCCGGAAATGAAAACAAAGGCCGGTTGATTTTTCAAGGGTAGCTTTTTAACAATTCTAAAAAACTCAAAACCATCGATTTTAGGCATCTTGATATCTGAAAGGATGACATCGACAGAGTGATTTTCAAGGTAAATCAGTGCCTTTTCGGCCGAGTCCCACATCACGACCTGGTCACATATTCTAGACAGGATATTGTACATGATGTCGCGCAAATCTTCTTCATCTTCGACCACCATGATTTTTATCGGAAGCCGATGAATTAGTTCATCCTCCAATGAAGGCGCAACCGCAACTGATGTTTGTTTTTTCTTTGGCAATATCAAAGTGAAAGTGGAGCCATGACCTAGCTTTGTTTCTAAATCAATCCGTCCCTTGTGCTCTTTAATGATATTATTAACCAAAGAAAGACCGATCCCGGTTCCTTTATTGGGATCTTTGGTGGTAAAGAATGGTTCAAATATTTTCTCTTTCAGATCTTCTTTGATCCCGGAACCATTGTCCGTTACCTTGATAATAACTTCATTAGAAACGCTGGAGACATTGATAGTCACCAAACGCTCGGTTTTTTCTTCAGTAGAATCTTTAGCATTCGAAATAAGGTTTATTAGAACTTGTTGAATCCGACCACGGTTACCTAAGATAAAATTAACAGTACCATCGGTCTGTAAACCTAACCGAACCCCCTCTTTATGATATATATCTTTGAGCATATCAAATATTTCTTGAAGGGGTTCCAAGATATTAAAATATGAAATTTGCGCATCATCAGAACGAGCAAAGGTCCTTAAACCTTTAACAATATTTGCTATACGATTTACAGATTGATCAATCTTTGCGAGTCGTTCTAATACCCTCTGATCAGGATTAGGACCATCTTTTAGCATTTGCTCAGCTACCATTACTTGTCCAGCAATAATCGCCAAAGGATTGTTTATTTCATGCCCACACCCGCCGCAAGCTGACCAATGGTAGCAAGTTTAGATTGATGAAGAGATTTGGCACGCTCTAGCTCAAGGGTCTGCTCAAGCTCGACCTCTTTGGTTTTATCCCAGTTAATACCAAACATGAGAATAGGTTCGCCGGCCTCATTACATATTACTTTGGCACGAGAGCCAATCGTTCGAGAAGAATATTTCCCAGTAACAATTTCAAACGTCGTGTTGAAGTCCTTAACACCTTTAAGCGCTAAATCCAGATCCTTTAAGGCTTTCTCCCTGGCATCAGGATTCAAACTACTTTCCCAGGCAGCTAAATCTCCTGTAAAGTCTTTAGGATCAATTTCATAGAGATCGTACATCGATCGATCCCAATGAAGTGAGCTATCCACTAGATTATATTTCCATACACCAATCCCGATGGTATCGAGTACGAATTGATTTTCTTCAGTTTTTTGGATGATTTCGGTGATATCTGAAAAAGTGGTGAGTGAGAACCAGCCATTGTTGTTCAACACCGGAATAGAGGTTATGCTGATCCAGCGAATTTCTTCAGTCGGAAACCTGAGTCCCATAGTAACTTTGTATACTGGCTTTTTAGTCGCCATGGACACAATCGCCGGATGCTCTTCCCCTGGAAAATCACTTCCATCATTACGAATGGCACGCCAGCGCGGATCAAAAGAAGTTCTGCCTAATAATTGATCTGCGCTTAATCCAAGAATCTTTAAAGCCGCTGGGTTGTGTTGAACAATTTCACCCCTTTCATTCTGAACGACTAAGCCTTCACTGATCGAATCCAGCAATGTTTGATATTTCGTTTCCCGTTCAATATCTGCTGTCCGATCACGACATGTACCGCTTACGGCAATCGGCTTTCCGAGTTCATCTTTAATGACTTTCCCGATTCCTTGTACAAATTTAATTCTCTTACCATCGTCAAGTACAACACGGTGATCAAAAGTAAAACCTTCACCAAATTTAATGGAACGCTCAAGCAGCTGATCAAGAACTTTCAAATCATCCGGATGAATACGCTCACGAGACATCTGATACAGAATCGTTTGCTCCTGTGGCTCAGGAATCTCAAATATTTTATAGTGCTCAGAGGACCAGTACTGTTCTTGTGTAACAAGATTGTAGTACCAACTACCGATTTTTGAAATTGACTGCGCTTCAACCAACTGCTGTTCAAGAGTCTTTTGCGCCGTAATGTCGAGATGGGTCCCAGTAAAACGGATCGGGTTTCCATTGTGGTCTCGTTGTGAAAATTTACCCCGATCTAGAATGTAAATCCATTTTCCATTCTCATGCCTCATGCGATGGATATTTTCATAGGATGGCGTTTTACCTTCCATGTACGCCTTGATATTTTCCAAGCATCGAGGAAGGTCGTCAGGATGGACACGACTCTCCCAAGTGGAGAGCTCCATTTTGATATTCTCTACATCGAGTCCCAGCATTGAAGCCCATCGTCGGTCAAACTTTACGGAATTATCGCGAAGATCCCAATCCCAGATACCCAAGCTTGCACCTTCCAGAGCAAGATCAAGATACTCATGGGAGAGCTGCATTTCAATCTGTGCTTTCTTTTGCTGGGTTACGTCTTGAAATGTTCCAACGATTCTTGTGACAATACCTTTAGCATAAACAGGTCGTCCAACTGTACGAATCCACTTCGGTACTCCTTGTTTATCAACAAATTCAAACTCAGAATCGTAAGCCTTTCCGGTCTTAATTGCCTCCTCAACATACTTTTTTATCCGTGTTTCTTCATGACCCAGATAAAAGCTCATCGCCTCTTCCAAGCTAGGTGTCTGAGATGGATCGAGCCCATAAATTTCAAAAATTTCATCAGACCACACAAGTGTGTTGGACACGAGATCAATTTCCCAAACACCAGTAGTTGTGAGTTTTCTGATGTCATCATTCAGGGTGTTTTGACGGCTGAGTTTTTCGTTAGATAATTTTAGCTCAATTACTTCCACGATGAGATCGGAGATTTCCTCCAACCGTTGTCTTTGCTCTTGATTGATTTGGAATTTCTCAGAAGATGCAACCCAGAGCGCACCTAATTTCACATTTCCTTTTGTAACCAACAATTCACCGGCAAAAAATCTCATCCCAGATTTGGTATCATCACTTATTTTTTGCAAGCTAGAGTCTGCAACCTGACAAAATTTTGAATCAAAAAAGGAGGAGGATGTAAAATCCATCTGCTGATTCACGAGATCAAGAAAGGCAATCTCAGTTTTGCAAACGCTAGCGGCCATCTGGAGATAAGGCTTAAGAAAATCCAAATCGATGTTCTGGATCCAATGGTAGGGTCCGGGCTGGTTAAGAGCATTATTAAAAAACGAATAAGACGAATTAGGCATAAGGATTAAATCTGCTTTAACCAATTATGCTTCCAATGAGAAATTTCTAAAAGAAAATTATTAACCGGAAGTACGACAGTTAGTGACTAAGTATTTAGGTTTACCGGTGTCATTAATTTCAATTAATTCCGCCCCACTCTCTTTTTCGCGCCACACATAACTTTCGGACCGATAACCGTCTTCCAATTCTGTAACATAACGATAAAGAACGATGGGTGGCTCCGTATAACGAACGGTCACTGAATCATAATCCTCAGATACTCTGACTGCCACTTCCTTCCCGCCTCGACAGCGGTAATAGGTCAGTCTTTCACTTTGAGGATCAGTATAGGTTCCACAGGAAACCAGCATTAAGACGGATAAATATTTCATGAATAGAACACGTGGGATTTTACCCAAATGCCTCCGACAAACTGAATAAGTGCTGTCCGTTGCTGTTCGATGTAATCTACTTCTTCCAAAGCTAGATTTCGAAGGGAGAAGATCTGAGCTTCAATAACCTTTCCTTTCGGATGGATAAATTTTAGCTTATCACTTTTACGAAGCCCTTTGGAATTTTTAACCAGGATGGCAAGGTGAGAGCTTTTCTCAGATTCGATAACCTCCCCGATATAGTCACCTTCACGATTCTGAAGACGACTATTTTTTAGTTTCGGGAAGAGCACATCGGTCTTGTTGACCAAATAATACCCTCGCATCAGGTCCTGAGGATAATTTTCTTTAAGGCCTGAAAACTTTGTCTCAGAGAATTCTTCAACTAAGGAAGTTATGTCTTTTAACTGAGTGAAGTCACTCCAGCGTAGGTCCACTCGCAAGGCGGCCAGTCCTGCCTTTTTTAAATCTTGAGCAAACTCCAGAACACAAAAATCTTTAATATGAAACATGAAAGTTCCGCGTCGATTTTCAACGATCGGAAAGCCTTTGTGTGGAGATTCTTCACTCTCACCGATGGCACTCAATGTTTCATTGTAACTGACTTTCTCCATAACCAACGGGGTTAGAAGCTGTCGAGGCGTATAAAATAACAAGATCCTGCCTAAGCCTAAAAGTTCACAGGGAACTTTTAGGTCTTTAACGTATTCTTCGATTTTATCTTTGGGTAACTCGATCGAAAGAACAATTCTTTCCATTCGACCTTGAACGTGTTCAATCCAACCTTTGAGTGCTTCGAGGTTGTGGTTTCCATTTTCAGCGATGAACTGCAGGGGTTTTTTAGTGTGTTTAAAGCTCCACTCAAGTGCTCCGGGGTCCTGCAACCTGAGGATGTCTACTATCGGAAGGAAGTGATTAAGTTTCAGTAAGAGAGCCTCAAAGGTTTTCTCTGTCATGAGAATGTCCCATTCAAAGATGACCTTTAATCCTAGCTCTCTCGCCCTTTGAGCGAAGACCTCAAAGTCCTGGGTATTCAGTTTCCCAAAGCGAGAAAACTCCTGATGCCCAAGAATGACTTCATCCAGCCCTTGATCTTTCATCAGATTTAAATCGTGTAACGATTGCGCGTAAGTCGTGAGCTTCATGTTTTTACCTGCTGACGGACCAGGTGATGAGCTTGAACTCCCTCTTTGTAAGGAAGCTTAATTAGGGTCGATGGACGAGTTCTTTGAACAGGCCTCATCATAATATCAGTAATCTCTAGGGCCGTAATCTGAATGGCAGGACCACGGAAAGGGAGAATCTCAAGAATATCACCCTGGTTAAATGCATTTCGGACTTCAATGACAATTCCCGCTTTAGAAGAGGCTTCGATGACTTTTCCAACCATCTGCCATTCTTTTTCAACATTCTCTCGTTCATTGAAGATCGAATCGGCACCAGCTTTTTCCACCAGGCTCGCATTGGTATAAGCGCGGTGAGAAACCTTCTGCAACTCAGATTCCCAATACACAAGATCATCAGAGAGGAAGTTGCCGTGTTCACCATAGAATTTCAAAGCTTCAGAATAAACTTTACTCATAGTGCCGGCATAGAGATGAGACTTCATGCGGCCTTCGATTTTAAGTGAATCAATTTCTTCGTTTATAAATTCAGGTAAAATCCGCAGCCCCTCGAGGTCTTTTGAACTCATAAAGAAAGCTTTTTTCTTTTCTTCGGTATCAAGTCCCATATCCAGGGAATATTCGAAACGACATGAATGGGCGCAGCCGCCACGATTGGAGTCACGGCCTTGAGTGAAATTGGAGATCACACAATGCCCAGAATACGCCATGCACATGGATCCATGGATAAACATTTCGACTTCGATATCAGCTTCACGTTTGATTTTGCCGGCCTCTTTAACAGAAAGCTCTCTTCCCACGACCACCCGGGTTGCACCCATGCTCTTCCAGAGCTTAGCCGCTTCCACGTTAAGAGTTGAAGCCTGGGTGGAAATATGAATAGGAATCTTAGATAGTCGGGATACCGTTCGAACCACCCCTAAATCAGAGACAATCACGGCATTCACCCGGATCTCTTCCAGAAATCTTACGAAGTCAGGAAGCTCAGATAGATCTTTGTCGTGGAGGAAAGAATTCAGAACCACATACACCTGGGCGTTTCTCTCATGGGCGAAGCTTACGCCCTCCCGGAGCTCATCCAGAGTAAAATTCTCAGCTGCTGTCCTTAACCCAAACTTCTGGCCGCCAACATAAACTGCATTGGCCCCGTAAAGGACCGCTACTTTCAATTTATCTAGGCTTCCGGCCGGGGCCAATATCTCAGGAAGAAATCGTGTCATAGTAACCAACCATTTACCAAAATCCAGGCGTAAGATAAACTATCAATAAAATGAAAAAAATACTCTCTTTCCTATTCATCGTGATCTCCGCTGGTATTCTAACTGGCGGATATTTCATCTTTGACCGCTATAAGCGCAATCCTGAGCAAGTTTTCCCCTATCCTTATGAGTTTGAAGCATCTTCCGAGGCTATTGAGTTGGATGCTCCTATTTTGATTACAGGAGACCGGATGGGTGTTTATTTTGCCAAATTCCAGGCAGAGCTGGCCGCCACAATTTCTGTCAATCTCGCCAAGCCAATCAAGATCCAGTCTCTGGCCAAAGATGGCTATGGACTTCATCGAACTCTGCATGAGCTGCGCTCTTTGGTTCAGTGGCCTCAGATTCTGATTTATCAGGGCGCCAGTGAAGAATTCATGGAGCAAAAATTCCATCCTGAAGAGGCGAGTAAATTTAAAAATAACGTAAAGCTCTATCAGGATGACCGGATTGAAACGGCCCTGATTCTCTACCCTGTTTTGTCACGGATTGTGTATGAACCCATGCAACGGGTTTTACTTCAGGCAATACCCAACACTCTACCGGAAGTCACCGAGGAAGATTATCTCAAGCGCCTGGAAACCGAACTTCTTCTCTTTGAACAGCAGCTCATTCAATTGGTAAACATGAGCAAAGACCGAAATACCCTGTTGATTCTCACTACCGCCCCGATCAATCTGGACGTCCCACCCAGAAGAGTCTGCGAATTTACCTCTAATATGGATCTGGAAAAGGATCTGGCAGATTTAGATGATTACATGAAGGCAAATGATCCGAAATCGGCTTATTCCCTGTCCTCTAGACTGATTCAGCAATATGCCGGTAATGCTCGCTTGTTTTTTCAGCACGGACAAATTGCTAAACGCATGAACAAATTTGATGAGGCCCGGAACTCATTGGTCAAAGCAACCGCCTACGATTGTGAACCCTGGAGGGCCACTGAAGTCTACAATTCCATCATTCGTAAAGTGGCAAAAAACCATCAAGTGATTCTCTTCGATTTTGCGGCTATGCTGGAATCGGAGTGGTCACAAAATATAACTTTTTTTGATGAGTACTTTCCACAGAATCTCTACTATGACCAGGGCATGAAGCAGCTGGGCAATGTGATCAAAGAGATCCTGAAGCTGTAGGAGGAGTGTATGCAAGGTTTGGAACTGACGCTAAAGCCTCACAAGATTGTCTGCCGTGAAGGTGAACCATCTACTGAACTCTACTTCCTGGAATCCGGAAAGCTCCTGATTTGCACTTTAAGTGGTACCCAGGTGAAAGTTCTCTCCCGTATTTCACCGGGAGAATTTATTGGGGAGCTCTCTTTCTTTGATGGTAAACTCCGCTCCAGCTATGTGGTGACACTAGAGGAGTCTAAGTTAATTCAAATTCCCAAACAGGAAATCACCGGCAAACTCCCTGATTGGTATATTCAGGTGGGGATCAACCTTACCAAGAAGATTCGTTTACTCGATCATATTATCCAGGATTCAAACGTCCGACGATCCAACACTGAAGAAAGCAAACCACTTCCCATTGATGAGCAAAGAAAGATCTACGATCTGCTAACTAATCAAGATAGTTAGGTATTTAGGTCACTCTGACACCTATCGGTTGAGGACTGACACTACTTCGGGGACACTTTTGTTTGCACCTTGTCACAAAGCCGAAATTACAAGCGTTAGAGTTGGCACGCAGATCGCAGTACCTAGTATTGGGACGACAAGGAGGTTGACCATGAAAACACACATTTTTCTAACTTTGGTTATGGCACTTTTCTTCACTGCCTGCGCCTCTCATGAAGGCCGGACCATTTCAAGTACTGAGAAAGAGTATCAGGATGATCAGGCTCAACAGGCCTTTTATCTCGAACGCAATAGCGCCCGGGACACAGGTGCCGCAAACCGGTAAAAATGATCAAACCCTTCGGAAAAACTGTTTTTTAGCTGTAACTTTTCATTTATAGTGCGGGCTAGAAAATAAGCATTTTTTTTTCCGGAGGGTTTTTGAGTTGAAGACTTCACAACCACAATTCACACGCTTTCATAATCTAGATGCCATCAAAGAATGGTCCACTGCCGATGCTGATGAGATCTATCAAATCAGCCGCTGGGGCGAAGGTTATTTCACAGTTAATGATAAAGGTGATCTATGTATCAATCCTCAGAAGAAGGATAATGGTCCCATCATCAATATCATGGAAGTTGTGGAGGAGATGAAGAACAAGAACATCCCTTTCCCGGCGGTAATTCGTTTCCACGATATCCTGCGCGCTCAGGTGGCCAACCTCAATAAAACATTCCGAGAAACTATCGAAGAAGCTCGCTTCACCGGTTCTTACTATGGTGTTTACCCGATTAAGGTAAACCAGATGCGGGAAGTGGTAGAGGAAATCGTCGACGCTGGTGCCCCATACAATTATGGACTTGAAGCGGGATCAAAGCCGGAGCTCATCGCGGCCCTGGCCATGAATACCAACCAAAACTCTCTTACTGTCGTAAACGGTTACAAAGATCGTGATCTTCTTCGTTTGGCACTTTTGGGAATCCAGCTCGGACGTAAAGTCATCGTCGTAGTTGAAAAATATTCTGAACTCATCGACCTGATGGAACTCTCCAAAGAAACCGGAGTGGAGCCGCTGATAGGTCTGCGTGCTAAGATTGCCACTAAATCTTCCGGCAAATGGGCCTCTTCAGGCGGAGATTACGCCAAGTTTGGTTTGACCATTACCGAAATCCTTCAGGCCGTGAAATATCTGAAGTCCATCGATAAAGCTCACTGTTTAAAACTCTTCCACTTTCATATTGGATCCCAGATTCCGGATATAAAAACCATCAAAGACTCAATCAATGAAGGAGCTCGCATTTACGCCAAACTCTTCAAAGAAGGCGCAAAACTAGAGTTCTTTGACGTAGGTGGTGGTGTGGGTGTTAACTACGATGGTACACGCTCAAACTCTCCAAGCTCTATCAACTACACCATGAAAGACTACGTGGCTGATGTCGTCTATATCCTAAAACAAGTTTGTGATCTGGAAGATGTTCCACATCCAAATGTGGTATCTGAATCAGGCCGAGCTATTACGGCCCACCACTCCTGTGTAGTGACCAACGTCTTTGGTGCTCTGGAAATCGGTTCTGAACACTTCAACACTGATAAAGTAGTGAATGAGAATATCCTCGTAACCAACATGCGGGAGCTTCAGACCGAACTCACTGATAAAAACTATCAGGACGTATTTAACGATGCGACTAAGCTCAAAGAAGAATCTGTTTCTGCTTTCAAGTTCGGCATTCTTTCTTTGGATGAGCGTGCTAAACTTGAAACGATGTTCTGGCGCATCTGTAAGAGGATCGTCGAGTTCGCTTCCAAAGATGAATACGCACCCGATGAGATTATGCTGCTTAAAAACCAGATGGCTTCTCAGTATATGTGTAACTTTTCTATCTTCCAGAGTGCTCCGGATACCTGGGCCATTGGCCAGATTCTTCCGGTTCTGCCGCTCCATAAGCTTAATGAAAAACCATCTGAGCTCTGTACCCTGGTGGACATCACCTGTGATTCAGATGGAAAGATCGATACATTCCTTTCGGCCGATGGCCCAACCAACACTATGCCATTACATAAACTCACCAAGGATGACTATTACATCGGTCTCTTTATGACTGGTGCTTATCAGGACATCATGGGTGATAACCATAACTGCTTTGGTCGATTGAATGAAGTTCATGTCTTCTGTGATGATGATGATCCAACCGACTTTTACATTGAAGAAGTGATCTACGGAAATAAGGCAAGCCACGTGCTTTCAACTCTCCAGTACAACCCGGAGACCCTGGCACAGACACTGAAGTCATCAATTGACCAACAAGTGAAGCGTGGAAAGATCCGTCCTCGTGAAGGCGTAGATCTAACGGACTTCTATGAAAGCTGCCTGAAGAGCTACACCTATCTAAAAAAATAAATCCGGAAGGGGCCCTAAAGTGCCCCTTTTTTTTGCCTAAGACGTAGAAATTCAAATATCTCAACACTTAAAAAAATCATCAGGGATGAATAAAAAGCCCAGAGAAGAAATATCAAGAGTGCTCCGGCAGCTCCATAGAGGGAATCCAAGGCGAATTTTCGCATATACAACCCAGTCAGCATGTTCCCAAATAAAAAAGCTCCGGATGTGAGGACAGCAATTTTAGCACAATCAACAAGCTTCTTTTTAAATGTCGGTGTGAAAAAATAAAGTCCGGTGAAAAGAATGAAAAGAAGAATAAAATTAAGGCAGACCTGCATCAGTTCCCGCCAGACCGCATTTTGAAAGCGAGACGCCAGCACGAAATTAAATAAAGGTTGTATGATGAGCGAGAGCGCAAAGAGTGTACACATCGCAATCACCACCACCATCAGCCACCCTCGCTCTTTAAGCATATCCAGAAAGGATTTGGGCTTATACGGATCATGATGACCCTGGATGATATCAAG
>JBEIEO010000004.1:0-31419 GCA_040382895.1 Halobacteriovoraceae bacterium | reverse complement strand
CATGGGAGTGACCGCCCAGTATGAAATCATAGTTTCCGGCAGTAGTTGTTTTAACTCCCTGGCGAAAACGTTGTTTAACCAGATCTTCCTTATACTCCCGGGAACCACGTTTGCGCGACATCTTAGAAGCACGCTCTCCCAAAAAATTTAACACCCAGTAAGGCATTATATAATTTGCAACGAAACGAAGTGGTGCTGAGGTTATGAGTTTTTTATATTTCTGATACTGAAGATTGTCCACCTCATGCTCATCACCGTGGGAGAAATAATATGTTTTTCCATCAATGGTTTCAATCAAAGGTTGTTGCATGGGTTTAATCTGTCCATTTGGCCAACGGTAGTTGAAAAGTTTTTCTAGGTGTACATCATGGTTTCCTTCGAAAAACAAAACCTTTTTCCCATTCCTGCGATGTTGTTCCATCAGATCAAATAAATGTGCATAGTCTTTTAGGTATGGTTTATGCGGTCCACACATCAGATCAAAAATATCCCCCAGGAGAACAATGTAATCTGCAGAAGCTACGATTGGATGATTTAGAAAAAGAGACAACAAACGATCTGCGTCGTCATGAGGGACCTTGACATGGACATCGGAGATAGCAACAACTTTCATGCTATTCATTTATAGCATGTAGCTCTTCTTTTATCCTCTCAAAAATAAACTTTTCAAGGTGCTTCTTACTGATTTGGTCGATTTGAGTAAATCGGCAGCACACACGCCAGACCTTATAGGTTAATCCATTATGCTCATCTGGTTCAACTTCCTTAATTAAAGCTACTTCAGCCGTCACTTTAGTCGTAAAGCCTCCGGCCTTAATTTCAATATTCCGTATTGGATCGTGTATCTGAAAAAACTTGGATTCCATCCGTGATACAAAGAAAGAAAACCCACCGACTGAAATGTCGAAACAAGACTTTTGAAATTGTTGTGACATTGGTCGAGGTATTGAAACTGACTTTCCAAAACAAACTTGCACTTCCTCGGAATCATAGGTATTCAGGCGAAAACTTTTTCTTCTTTCAACCTGAGCAACGAATTCTGGTATCTGAAGATAGTAGCGAATAGGTGCATCGGTCTGTCGGATGTTACATCTTAGTAACAGAGCTGATTCAGGGACGTACAAGTCGATATAATTTTGACTAGCGATCAACTCCTGAACCTGTTTTTCATGTCCCGGACAAGGTACGATACAGAAATCTCGACGAGGTTTTCGAAGCGACTCGATACGAACATTGGCCAGGTGCTTGGAGCCACCCACAAGACGCCAGATGAAGACTTCAAGTTCAGACTCTTTCGCACTCGAAATAAGACTGACTATGACAGATTCATCTTTCACTTTTTTGAGTTTATTATCACTACTCAAAATGTATCTCCAAAAAGACCCCCCAGTTTTTACACTGGAGGGACTTGGGCTTAAGTACGATCAATACACCTATACACTATTAACCAATCAATCTCAGAGCACCGTTACCAAGTTGGTTCGCCTGAGCAAGAGTCGCTGTACCAGCAGCGTTCTTGATCTGAGCTGAAGCAACTTTCGCAGTAGAGTCTGCAACATCCACGTCTTCAATACGTGATCTGGCTGCTTCCTGGTTTACCACGGCAACATCTAAGTTATTAATGCTTGTCTGCAATCTGGATTGGATTGAACCGAAGTTCGCTCGGAATCCAGAAACTTTTTCGATGGCAGCATCGATAACACTCAAGTTATCAAGTGCACTCTGTTTGTCTCTTACGTTTGAGCCACTAATACCCAAGCTTTCAGCTGAAGCATCAGTAACACCTGCGTCCATTTCGATTCGGTTGTTTTCATTACCAGCCGCACCTACTTGGAACTGCATCATAGAGCCTTCACCTTGGAGAAGTGAGCGCCCGTTGAAGTTAGTCGTTTTAGAAATACGATCAGCTTCCTGGACCAATTGTTCATACTCAAGTGACAGATAACCTCTTTCAGTATCTCCCACAGTGTCTGAACCTGCCTGAATAGAAAGTTCACGTAAACGTGTCAGGATGTTGGTAGTTTCATTCAAACCACCTTCAGCAACCTGTACCAATGAAATGGCATCGTTTGCGTTTCGAGAAGCCACACGCAGGCCACGTGTTTCAGCTTCTAACTTTTTGGCGATTGCTAAACCCGCAGCATCGTCAGCAGATTTGGTGATCCGCTTACCTGATGAGAGTTTGGCAAACTCTGATTCCTGTTGGGCACTTGATGCCCTCAGGTTTTTTTGTACCTCTTGCGAGGCGATGTTGGTGTTGATTCTTAAGCCCATCAACGTACTCCTTGATTAAGAACCGGTATATACGGTCAAGTTACAATCGACCTAGATGATCGACCTTTTACCGTATCGTAAAGATCAGGTAAGAGTTTGAGTCTTTTTGTCGAATAACTCGAAAAAAAATGTAGAATATGAACAAATATAACTAGTTACGAGATACTAATGAGGCTTTTACTAATAGGTAACTATACGAATTTTGGTGAGTTGCCTCTAAAAAGACACTAAGACTCCTCGGAGGTAACCAGAGAAATTTATCCCCTACGAGCCATCTTGCGTTGGAATTAACATGAATTTCAGAAAGGTTTTCTTCAAGAATCAAGACTTCTTTTTTTAACCGCAACGAAGCTGCAATAGCTTTCCACCACTGCGAATGAGGAACATGGATTGAATGAGAGGTCGGGAAAAAACAGAAAATATCCGTGTGAGGTACCCCAAGAATCACCTCAGAAGTAGCATCTTCTGTGAATGAAAAAATCATGTATCTTGAATTTTTTTGATGATTGATGTGGTGGAGTAACCGTCGACGAAGTTCAATGAAAAAACTTCTCCACCATGAGCGATAACCTCTTTGGCACCGACAATTTGATCAATTTTCCAGTCTCCACCTTTGACCAAAACATGTGGTTTAACTTTTAAAATGAGATTAAGAGGAGTGTCTTCAGTGAAGATTTCAGTGAAGTCGACTGACTTGAGTTGTGACAGCACATAGGCGCGATCTTGTTCATTATTAATAGGACGCTCTGGTCCTTTTAGACGTTTCACACTGGCATCAGAATTCACACCAATGAGTAATACATCCCCAAGTTTGCGAGCTTCGGCCAAGTAGGTGACATGGCCTTTATGGAGGATATCAAAGCAGCCATTAGTGAATACAATTTTTTTATTCTTGTTTCGGTCTAAAAACTCATCTAGTGATTGAGAGAACATTAATCAACCTTGATCACTTTTGAGGATGAAACTTTATTCTGAAGATCAAAATAACTGAATAATCCCAGACTCAGGAAGTTGGTTAAGCTCACAAAGCTACGAAGCAATAGACTAGAAAAACTCTGAGTCCGGTTTTCCAGATTAACCACTCTTAGATTCAATAAACTTTTTCCAAGCGTGGATGAAAACGTCTTTTCAAAAATTGAGAAATAAATCAGATAAAAACCACAGAAAAGTGTCACCACTAGAGGAGTAATCTCGTTAGGATAAGCAGTCCATACTTCCATAAGATCGACTTCTATCAATCGGGACATGATGGTTAAAACAATTCCAAGCACCGAAGCGATCAATCCCAAATCAAGGAAGTAAGCAATAACCCGCTGGGACTTTGAAGCAAGTCTATACGTTTTTTGTGGTTTAGCGTCGATCACTGGGGCCGGATTATTGATGGCGGCTTCACGATTATAGAAAATTGAAAGATCGTTTTGATATATTTGAGCATCTTTGCGTCCATTCATGCCGGGAGTAATAACAGGCTGAGAGATTTGAATTGAAGACATGCTTTCCTGAAAAGCAGGTTTGATCTCAGTGGTTTTTTGAGGATGAAATCCCAAACCAGAGGTGATGGGTTTAAAATCAAAATCAAAATCGTCAGAAGGAACAACTACTTGAGGTGTTGTTTTTTTCGAAGGATTTGATTCTAAATTCATCTTAAGGTCCTTTGTAGTGATATCTAAAGCTTGGCACAAAATTTTTAATCCAGCAATGTTCCCATGATGAGGCCAGCACCGGCGGCAAGTGCCGTAGGGCTTCTTAGAATAGGACATGGCAACTGCACCACCGATGCATTTTTGAGTAGGTGCAATTTTTCTAGTTCTCCGGGGGAAAATCCCCCTTCAGGACCTACTACCAGCAGCCGCGAAGCGCTTTTACCTGGTTTTAGTCCTGTATCCGTTCTTTTACTTTGTGAATCCATCAGGACCACTTCATCAAATTCTGCAAAAGGTAACTCTTCCCACGAGGAATTAATCAAAGTTGGAAGATAGGCTGCATTGGATTGTTCCAGAGCGCTTACCAAAAGACTGAAGACCCGTTCAGATTCAGGCAACTTCGTTTGAGAATAAGCCGATCTGATCAGAAAAATACGACGAAACCCGAGCTCTACGGCTTGTTTCAAACAAAGTTCAAGAGCTTCTTTTTTTGGAATTCCCAGAGCCAGATTAAGTCTAAAAAATTCTGTTTCAGTTTCATGAGAAACAGTTTTCAAAGAAAGTTCGCGCTTGGATATGCTCTCAACCAAAGTTTGAACCTTGAGGCCTTTACCATCGAGAAGTAGGATCGGTTCATTTAATTCAACTCGGACCACGCTAATAAGGTGGTGAGCGTCTTCGCCTTTTAGATGATAACTGTCCTGAATCGTGAGATCTGCAAGATATTGAGCTCTCATACACCGGCTTTCGTAAAATACAGCGCTGCCCAGTCACCTTTTTCCAATTGTTGCTCAAGCTTTAACCCCATCTGAGTATAAGCTTGAATGATTCCTGGAACCTGAGGCCTTAGCAAACCAGAGAGGATCAAAGCTCCTCCGGGCCTGGTAGCCTTCACCAGATAATCTTTTTCCATCATCAAGATACTTTCCAGAATGTTAGCGAAAACCAGATCATATTCCGGTTGCAACTTCTCTCTTACTTCTGGCAACAACAGACGAAACGAATGATCTTGAAGGGAATTAAGTTCTGCATTTTGATAACAATTTTTATTAGCTTCCAGATCGATATCATAAAAATCAACTCTGGCTTCAGGACAAAATTTGAAAACAACTAATCCTAAAATCCCAGAGCCTGAACCAAAATCCAGTACATTTTTTAAAGGTATTTTCACCTTTTCAGTGAAAAGTCTCAGACACAGAAAAGTTGTCTCATGACTTCCGGTACCGAATCCCATACCAGGGTTGATGAATAACTTATGATCTGCTTTTGAAGCATAATCCATCATCCATGCCGGAATGATATCCAGAGACTGGTTCACATGAATGGGCGAATAGTGTTTTTTCCACTCTGCATTCCAATCTTGCGCCTGCTGTTCTTCCATCTGCACTTCTGCTAAAAATTTCTTTTGGCATTCGGCCATGAAATTCTCAGCATTTTCTTTATTATCAAAGAAGAAGCGATAATTAGTTGGCTTACCCAGAACCTTTTCTTCAACTTCATCCAAAACGGATTCAGGTAGATCACCACCAGAATAAGACCGCTCGCCTAATAGCGCATCAACTTCTGGTTCTGTCAGAGAATACTCCTCAATCCCGAGGGCGTGGTAATTATCCATAGCTTCAGTCTCGAAACTGCTCCAGCCATGGGATTCAGGGTGAAAGCCAAATAGGGTCACGATCCAGAAAGAGTCCATAAAAATCCTTTAATTGCTGGGTTTTATAGCCCAACTTTAAGACTCTGTGAGGATAAAAATTTTACATTCTGAGACCTTTTCTTGCAGAGGTGCCTAATTCTTGTTAGAAACCAATCCCCATATGAGTCAAAAAATCTATCTGGTCGGTATCGCCGGCGGTTCTGGTTCGGGAAAAACAACTTTTGCCAGAAAAGTCATGAAAGGCATCAATAACGAAGCCTCTTCGTTGTTACACATGGATTCCTACTACCTGCCAAAACAGCCGAAAACAAACTACACCTCGAGCGGAAAAGCGAATTTTGACCATCCTAATGCTTTTGATTGGGACCTGCTTAGACATCACCTGGCCGAACTTAAACAGGGTTTAAGCATCAAATGCCCGATCTATGATTTCAAAAATAGTACTCGCACCGAAGAACATGAGCCAGTTGGGCCTTGTAAGGTAGTTTTATTCGAAGGAATTTTTGCACTTTATGATCAAGAGATCCGCGACTTGCTGGATATTAAATGCTTTCTGCATGTGGATTCTGATATCCGTTTCACGCGCCGTCTCCATCGTGATGTCAAAGAACGTGGTCGTTCACTAGAGTCAGTCATCTCTCAGTACTATGATACCGTTCGCCCTATGTATCAAAAATATCTCGACCCTCAACGTCAGTACGCCGATTTCACTGTAGGGGAAGAAACCGATGTTGCTGCCCTGATTTTGTCTGCTAGAATTAAGGAACTCTTGCACTCTCATCAAGAGAGTACAATTCACGAGGCCCTTTAGTTGAAAAATAAATATTTCTCGGTATTACCGATCGGTGGAGTCGAAGAAATCGGCTCCAATATGACTCTCATTCGAAGTTCTGATGAAGACATCATCATCGATTGCGGGATGCTTTTCCCATACGAAGAGTGTTTCGACATCAACTATCTTATCCCTGATTTTTCAATGATAGATCCTGCTCGTTGTCGGAATATTATCATTACTCATGGACACGAAGACCACATCGGGGCTTTAAGTCATTTATTAAAAGCTTTTCCGGACCTTACTGTGTGGGTAACACCGTTTACTTTGCACCTGATCCAGAAAAAACTCGAAGAACATAAAATCAGCATGCACTACCAGGTCTATCAACCAGGCCAGGAACTGGCCTTCACGAACGTTGACGTGACACCGGTCCATGTGAACCATTCCATACCAGAAACTTCGGGATTAATCATTCGCACTAAAAAACGTGAATGGGGTGCGCTCTATATCTCTGACTTTAAAGTTGATTTAGCTTCTAAGCATGAAGCTCCCATTGATTTTAAATTAATCAATGAAAAATTAGGCGAATGTCAGCAAACGGCTTACTTTATCGATAGTACGAATGTTATTTACGACGGAAAAACCACTTCGGAAAACGAACTCCATACTGATCTTGAACACTTGATGAATCGTCCGGAAAACCGACTTTTCATCACTTTATTTGCCTCAAACGTTCATCGCATGAACGCCATCGCTAAGATGGCAAAAGCCTCAGGTAGAAAAATCGTCATCATGGGTCGCTCCCTTTGGACTTATATGGAAGCGGCCCGCGAATCCGGTCATACCGAGATTACTGCAGATGATTTGTTCATGCCGGATCAAGTGAAAGGTCAGAGCGGAAAGATGCTTATTTTTCTTTCCGGCTGCCAGGGAGATTTTCTTAGCGCTTTAAGACGATTTTCTTATGGTGAAGACGGAAGCTTTAAGCCTGTACCAGGAGATGTGGTAATTTTCAGCTCCAAGGTGATCCCTGGAAATGAAAAGAAGATCTTTCGAATTTACAACAAACTTACACAGTTCGGTGCTGAAGTGGTGACGGCCTACGATCATTTGATCCATGCTTCTGGTCACCCAGGAAAAGAAGACCTCAACCTCTTACTAAAGAACTTCTCACCAAATTTTTATTTTCCGATTCATGGTGAATCCTACATGCTGAGAAAACATGCTGAGTTCATCAGGAAAGATCATCCCAAAATTTCTGCCCACATTATTCATAACTACCAGGAAGTCATTCTGGGTGAGAAAAACATCAAGATTCAAGATCATGATGTGAAAGAACCTCGATTAATTCACGGGAAAAGTCTTGAAATTGAAAAGACACAAATTTCTCAGCGAAGAAAAATGGCAACTCAAGGGGCGGTCTTTATCTCTTACCATCGAAGCATTGGGCACATGGAGATTACAACGGCTGGTCTCCCATTGATGGCACAAGATCACATCGATAATTTGAAAAAGAAGCTTCTCAAACAAATTCAATCGGATTTGGCTACCCGCGAAGTAGGGTACTTCAAAGACCAATTAAAGATTTCCAGCCGGCAATTCTTCAACAATCTTTTGGGCTACAAACCTGTAACTGAAGTTCATTTGTATTAGATCTATTTTCTATTACAATTATCCTGATGGAAGAAACGGCGATCATCCTTATTATCATTACTCTGGTCATCTTGGTCATTATCGTGGCCTTGCTCACGGTGCTTATTTATAAGATGTTTCGTCAGACCAACACTATCGCTAATCCACCATCTCAGCCCACCGGCGAAGCTCCCCATCCAGATATTTCCAGGTCGGAACTCCATCCGGCGATCTTGGAGCGAATGAAAAGTTTGGAGAAAATTAAGCCTAAGCGCGCCGATTTATTTTGTCCTAACCACAGCGAAGAGCCAGGGGAAACGGTCTGTGCGATTTGCGATAAATTGTTTTGCAAAGCTTGTATAAAGGCCTTCAAAACGATGTTTTTTTGCAAAGAACATCTACCCTTGATCATGAAATATGACTGGGAAGAAGTCATAACGATCAAGACGTCGACTCATGACCCGGAAAAGGGTGTAAGGCTCTATGATTTCAAGAAAGAAATTTTTGAAAGCAAAGACATCCCAACCTATATTGAAACTCACTATAAAATCAATGTGGATCAGGATTACATAGAAACATATCTGGTTATGTTTGGAATTAAAGAGAACCTGGACTCACTGAAAAGTCAGTTACCAACCCATCTGAAAAATTTCGAAGAATAAATAAGCAAAAAAAAGGCTCCTTACGGAGCCTTTTTTTAGATTTGTGAGTCGTGGTTGCGCTCATTCTTTTTCATGAAAGAAGGAGTATCGAATTCATCTTCATCGAAGTTGAAGAATCCAAGCTTTTCAGCAATTGATTTGATTCGGCTTTCACGATTTTGAGTTGCTTCTACTTTTGGTTCAGCAGCAGCATTATCAAAATGAGAATACTCATTACGTGATTCTCTTTCCAAAGCTGGTGCTTGTGGAGGAGTTGGACGACTTGGAGTTGCTTCGAAATTTTTCTGAGACTCATATTTCGAAGCAGCACTCTGAAGCTTCTCCGCCCAATTGATCTTTGGTTTGTGATCATTGATCGGCATTTTTGGCTCTTCAAAATCAAAAGTGATTTCTGATTTAACAGCGTAATCAGTCTTTTTATTTTCTGGCATGAACTCAGGACGAGTTTCTGCTCGTGGAGCTTCAAACTTTGGCTCAGCCTTCGGAGGCATTGGATTAACCGGAGCAGCTTGAGCTACCGGAGCTTCATAAACTGGTGCCTGGTAAGCTTGAGCAGTCTGGGCCGGAGCTGGACGATTGTAGGTATTAGACTCTTTGCGAGCAACACGAAGACCAGTGGCAATCACGGTTACTTTCACACTGTCACCCATAGCATCGTCGATCACCGTACCAAAGATGATTTCTGCATCTTCATCAGCTGCTTCCATAATCAAAGTTACGGCTTGGTTGGTTTCATGAGTTGTAAGAGAAGAGTTACCTGTAATGTTGATGATGATACCAGTAGCACCGTCGATCGAAACATCTTCTAGGAGTGGGGAACTGATGGCCTGCTTCGCAGCTTTTAGCGCACGCTCAGAACCCGCAGCTGTGCCTGTTCCCATTAGAGCAAGGCCCTTATTGGTCATAACAGTGGATACGTCAGCAAAGTCAGCATTGATAAGACCAGTATTATTGATCAGATCAGAGATACCTTGAACAGCGTTCAATAAAACTTCATCGGCGGCTTTGAATGTATCAACTAAAGATAGATTCTCACCCGCTAGCTGAAGAAGTCGCTGGTTTGGAATGCAAATAAGTGAATCAACGGACTCTTCCAGAGAATTGATGCCTTCTTCGGCCTGACGAGCGCGCTTTTTACCTTCGAACATAAATGGCTTAGTAACCACACCAACAGTGAGGGCACCCATTTCACGAGCTAGTTTAGCGATCACCGGAGCTGCACCAGTTCCAGTTCCCCCGCCCATACCGGCAGTGACGAAAACCATATCCGCACCTTGAAGAGCTTCAGATAGTCTTTCGTAATCTTCGATGGCAGCTTTGCGGCCAACTTCAGGATTTGCTCCAGCACCCAGACCTTTAGTGACATTGCCACCAAGTTGGATCTTTGTGCCTGCCATATTGGCATTAAGCGCTTGAGAGTCAGTATTAGCTACGATGTACTCAACACCAGTAAGACCAGAACGAATCATGGTATTTACAGCGTTGCATCCGCCTCCACCCACACCGATGACCTTAATTTTGGCCCCAGCAGGAAGGTTTGAGTTGTCGGCGATGTCAAACATAGATCCTCCGAATATTAAAAAATCTCTTTAAAAACATTTTTAAGTGATTTACCTAGTTTATCAAACATATCTGATTCGTCTTCAATTTTCTCATCACGAGTCAAAGCTTCTGAAACCTTATTTGATTCCTGAAGCAATCCAAGGACAGTTGAAAATTTTGGATGTTGCATGGCCGAAGTCAT
Source organism: Halobacteriovoraceae bacterium (assembly GCA_040382895.1). Taxonomy (GTDB): domain Bacteria; phylum Bdellovibrionota; class Bacteriovoracia; order Bacteriovoracales; family Bacteriovoracaceae; genus Peredibacter. The sequence goes on along the minus strand of JBEIEO010000004.1, from coordinate 21,035 downwards.
TCCACCGAATGCTTGTGGATAACCCACCTTCACTGGTTTTTCTAAAACGTATTCAGCCATTTCCGGAAGATTACGAATAAGAGCACCTCCACCGGTGAGCACGAAGCCCCCTGTGATCTCGTCTTGCAAATTCTTCTCCAAGATCATTTCACGCACAACCTGGAAGAGTTCTTCAGCTCTGGCGCCTAAAACTTCAGCAACATAGCTCAATGAAACTTCTCTTGGTCTGGTGCCAGATAGGCCCTGAACCGTTAAATAAGTTTCTCCTAGGTGGGCCTGATTTAGGACTGTCCCGTGGGTCAGTTTGATTCTTTCAGCTTCATTGTGAGGAATTTTAAGGGCCACCGCCAGATCGTTGGTGAAGTGATTGCCACCCAAAGGAACGATCTGAGAATGAATTAAACTGCCATCTTTCCAGACAGCGATATCAGTTGTCCCACCACCGATATCAATCAATACGACACCAAGTTCTTTTTCTTCGCTGGTAAGAACAGAGCGAGATGAAGCAATTGGTTGTAGGATGACGGAATTGGCATTCAGGCCAGCATGCTCCACACATTTAATGAGATTTTGAATAAGTGGAGTTTTACCCGTAACAATGTGAACGTTAACTTCTAAACGAGAGCCGCACATGCCAATGGGATTTTTAATACCAACGGTATTATCGACTTTGAACTCTTGAGGGATAACGTGCAGGATTTCGCGATCGGAAGGAATTAAAACCGCTTTGGCAGCTTCAATTACTCGGTCAACATCTGATTGCGTGATTTCTTTGTTCTTAACAGGAACCACACCAGAAGAATTAAAACAGTAAATATGATTACCAGCAATGCCAACAGTCGCGGATTCAAGTTCTTCGATTCCAGCCATGAGTTTAGCTTCTTCGATTGAATTGCGTATTGATTCAACAGTTTTTTCAATGTTTACCACCGAGCCTTTTTTTAGGCCATTACTTGGATGTGAGCCCACACCAAGAATCTCAATATTTTTTGAAGTTTTATGGGCAATCAGGGTACATACTTTCGTTGTCCCGATATCCAAAGCGACGATAACACTTTTGGTACTCATGTGAGATTCCCTTCTCAGAATTGAGGCATCATGCCTCTACTAAATTCTAGATATTGTCCGAAAACTTGACAACAACCTTTTTAGAATTTACCAGGTTGATACTGCCTGGGTAACGTTTACTTTTCTGAACGTATCCAATTATTTTTGTTAGTTTGGTGAGTTTCTCTTCCCAAAGATCTGCCCCCATGAACACACTGGTAGCTCGACCAGCAAGAGCAAACACAATCGTTAACTCATTGTTTTTGTTTATGATGATTTCAGAAATTTGATTTCTCAAATCCTTTTCCATCAGCTTGATGAAATGGGCCAGATTGGTAGGGGCATCACCTTCAAGTTGAGAAGTAGAGATCGCAAGAGCAGGTAGATTGTAAGTGAGCTTCTTCTCGGCCTTCATGAGGTTTTCAAACCCAGGCTCATACATCTTAGCGTTGTCACCGAGGATAGCAGAGTAGTGCTCCTCACCGTTACTCTTATAAACTTGCACTTTAACCAAAGGCTGAGGGCACTCAAGATTAATCTTCAGGGTTTTAATTACCGGATTGTAACTGATACGGTAATCAGAAAGAAAATGTTTCTCGTCGAGTTTTTCTTTGAGGATTTTTTCTTTCACGTCCTTAAGGGAATGCTTCTTCTCAAACTCTTTCATCACGATCATGGCAAAGGAGCCAGCGGATTTAGAAGGACATTCACCAACATATGTTCGGTAGTTAATGTTTTTCTGAGTAAAAGAGTTAGGAACACTGGCCAAAACCAGTTTCGCATGAAGGCTCAAGATCGATACTAAAATGAGTGACCACATGAATTAATGATAGGGGATTTTTACTTCCAATTCAAACTCTATTCCATAGAAGTGATCCATTTCGAAATTGATCAGCTTCACTAGAGATGAGAATTGATCCCAATTTGCCTTTCCGGTGTTCTCCATAAAGTTTCCATGCTTGGAAGAGATTCGTAGGTCGGAGGTCCCCACTCCCTTTAACTGGAGCAGATCAATCAACTTCCCGGCAGGAAGTTCTTTCATGGGATTTTTAAAAACACATCCACAATTTTTCGTGGCCAGTGGCTGAGTTTTCTTTCGGTATTCTAGATAGTCTTTAATTTTTTGAGGAATCGATTCATCAATACCATGATGAACCATCACTGCACCTACTATCACTTCTCCTTGCCTAACAAAGTGATTATGGCGATAAGAAAAGGATTGATCAGTGATCGTTTCTTCTCTTAGCTCTCCTTTTGGTGTTACCAATTGTACTTTTTTAATAAGCTTACCTATCTCACCTAGATTGGTACCGGCATTCATATAAATGGCACCTCCAAGGGAGGCAGGTATTCCTGTAAAGACTTCCCAGCCCTTTAGACCAAATTTAACTGCATGAGAGGTAAGGTGATTTAAACCCAGGGAGGCCGGTAGAAAATATTCATCTCTTTGAGAATCAAGATAGCTTGAATTAAAATTAAAATCGAGATGTATCAACAATTCTTCACATTGTGCAGGAAGGATTTGGTTTGCTCCCCATCCGACAACGAGATACGTTTTTTTTCGAGCTGCCAAAAAAAGAAGGAGCTCTTGCAGAGCTTCGATTGTTTTTACTTCAACCAAGTCACCCACTGAACTCAACTTAAATGTCGTGTATTTCGAGAGATCAATTTTCTCAAAAACTTCACAGCCATGTATCTTATTAATTTCTTCCAAGATCATATTCATGCCAATGACTTAATCATCTCCCGAATTTTCTTTGAGATAGCACCAGCTCCAAGGGTAACGAAAAGATAATCTTTATCTTTGCGTTCTTGTAGCAGAGACTTCATATCTTCTAGGCTCGGAAGATAACTTACGTTCTTTCCGCTTTTCTTCATTTCTGCAACCAAGGCTTCGGTTGTTATTCCTGGAATTGGTTGCTCAGATGCTGCGTAAATCGGAGTAAGGAAAAGTTCGGTCGCACCATCAAAGCACTCCTGAAACTCTTTCCAAAAATTCTGAGTTCGGCTGAAACGGTGGGGTTCAAAGACAACGCACATTGGGCGTTTATCAACGTTCCTTAATGTAGAAATCGTTGCCTTAACTTCAGTCGGGTGATGGCCATAATCATCTATCACCAGAAAGTTATTTTTTTCAAAGAGCTTTTCAAGTCGGCGTCCGACTCCTTGAAACTTCGTCAAGCCAGATTTGATAAGCTCTAATTCAATTCCCGCCTGGTGAGACATCGCTATAGCGGCCAGGGAATTGGAAACATTGTGCACACCCCACATCGGTGTTTTGATGGTAGTTAGTTTTTCACCCTGAAAAAATAGATCGTAAGTTGTTCCACCAGCATTTATCGAAACATTCTTAGCAACATAATCCGTTTCATTCAAATCAGTATCAATTCCATACCAAACCATCGGCCTTTTAATTCTGCCTTTGATTGAAAGTGATGGTTTATCATTGGCGTTGAGAGCAACTCTTCCGTAAAAAGGGAGTTTATTCACAAATTCCACAAAGGCTTCCACAACCTTGTCTTTGGTGCCGTAAAAATCTAGATGATCATCATCAATATTAGTGATCGCCGCCATGATCGGGTTTAATAGAAGAAATGAGCCATCAGATTCATCCGCTTCAGCGATTAAAAATTCTCCATCACCTTTCTTCGCGTTTCCACCAAGGTTACTTACGATTCCCCCAATAATATGTGTGGCATCTTTTTTAGCTTCCTGGAAAATGGTGGCAATCAGGCTGGTGGTGGTGGTCTTACCGTGAGAACCCGCAACTGCGATACCGAATTTTAATCGCATTAACTCCGCTAGCATTTCCGCTCGACGGATCATGGGAATCTTTAGTTCTTGAGCACGGGCGAATTCTGGATTTTTGGGATCAATGGCAGAACTATAAACTACGAGAGTTGATCCATCGACATTGGAGGCTGCGTGACCGATGAAAACTCGGGCACCTTTTTTCTGAAGATTGTCGGTCACCGTGGAGCCATTCAGGTCTGAACCAGAAATCTGGTATCCGAGGTCTAAAAGCACCTCAGCAATTCCGCTCATACCAATGCCGCCGATGCCAATAAAATGTAATCTGGTTGTTTTAAGCCATCCCAACATGAGTTTTAATCTCTCTCAGTATCACATCACAGGTTTTGTTCCCGGAATGTGGGTTATGAGAGTACTTTAGCTCTTGTCGCGAAGCCTTGACTAGGAATTCTTCTACCCGCTTTACACTCTCATCGTGAGGTAGTTTAGGGTCTAAAACTTCGACGGTATAGTCAGCTTCTTCTTTGAAGATTTGGGCGTTGAAGAACTGATGGTTATCAGTGGCCTGTGGATAAGGGAAAATCAAAACTGGCTTCTTAATGATCGCTAATTCTGATACGGTGCTTGCACCCGCTCGGGAAATGATCACATCGCACCATTGATACTCGGATTGAATATTATCAATATATTCCATTGGCCGATAGTTAACAGCGGTTGCAACTTCAGGTGCTTGCTGACCGGAACCTAATTGGTGATGGATAGCAAGCTTAGGAACTGGTGAGCTTTTAAGAATTTCGAAAATTACTTTATTGATCTGGGTGGCTCCTAAACTTCCTCCGAAAACTAGCACTTTCAGCTCACCATCAAAGGTCTTGGTTGGGACCGGCTGAATCGCCTTTCTGGTTGGGTTTCCAACCACTCTGACTTTAGAAGTTAGGCTTTTGGATAAGCCTTTGGTCTTAGTAAAATGAACAAAAATACGGCCCGAAATCCAGCCCAGAATTCTATTGGTCAGACCCATAAACGCATTCTGCTCAATGATGAATACCGGGATATATTGTAAGTATCCGGCCAATAGAGTTGGTCCGCACACATAGCCACCTGCTCCAACAATAAATTTTGGACGCTTGGTAAGATATATAAAAAAGATGGTAAGAAAACTCAGAAAATTTTGAATAATGTTACTTATAAGCGTGAAGGGATTATTCGTCCTTAGAGGCTTTGAATCCAGATGGCGGACATTTTGTCCTTTGAATAGTTTGTAATCCAAAGGTCTTTTGCCAGTCAGATACAAAATTTCGAAACCCTCTTCTTTGAGGGCTTCACCAACAGCCAAAGCAGCATTGATATGTCCACCAGTTCCACCGGCAACAAGTACAGCGTATTTCATAGATTAGCCGAAGGCACTTTTAAGAGCACCGATGGGAGATTGTTTACCCTTACTCTTCACGTCTTTGACATCACTTGGCTGAATTTTTAAGCAGGCAAAAATCAATCCCAAGGCTGCCAGGTTGGCCACCATCGATGATCCTCCATAACTAATAAAAGGAAGATTCAGACCTTTTGTCGGAAGCACGCCTAGGACGACACCCATATTAAGAAATGCCTGAAAACCAATGGCGAAGATGATCGTGGATACCATGATGCTTCCCACTCGAGACTTTAGAGAAATCGCCAATTTAAAGCCGATGAAAATGAAACTTACAAACATTAGAATGGTAGCAATAACTCCAATAAAGCCCAGTTCTTCACCAACAACCGAAAAAATAAAGTCGTTATAGGCTTCTGGGAGATAAAAAAGTTTCTCGTTACTGTTACCTAATCCCTGACCAAAAAAAGAACCATTAGCAAACGCCAGAAAAGATTGAATAACCTGGAATCCACTACCCCTTGGATCTTTCCATGGATCTAAAAATGTCAGCAGTCGCTTAACACGATAAGGAGCTGAAATAAGAATTCCGAAAGCTGCTATGAAACCAATCACTACAGTTCCGTAAAAATACTTTCTTGGAAACGAACTCAAAAAAGCAATGAAACCAATGATCATAGCTGAAATAAAAAAAGTACCGAAATCCGGCTGGAGGACAAAGATGGCCAGCGGATAGACTAAACCTGAAAGATAGATCAGACGCTGTTTAGGATTGTAGTTATTGAAATTCTCAAAATAACGAATCGCTGCCAGCATCAAAGTGTATTTTAGAAACTCACCAGGCTGCAGGTTCATAAACCCTAAATTTAACCAGCGTTTTGATCCTTTCATCATGACACCGATGCCAGGGATGAGAGTCAAGGTTACCAGAAATCCAAAAAAGGCATTGATTTTGTAAGCTTGTTTGTAGAGATAAAGAATTTTGAGTTTAGAAAAAATAATAGCGACAGCTAAGCCCAAACCGATGAAAATTAACTGTTTAGTGAGGAAGAAATAACTATTTCCCATATTTTCCGTGGCATACATGTAGCTCGCAGAGAACACCATGATGACACCAAAGAGGGTCAGGAAAAAAACATTGATCAGGAAGTAGTTGCTTAACTTTTCTAGTCGGTTATTTGCATCTTGCATATGTTACACCGGAAATGATTTATACATTTCCAGTGTAACATAGGACATTAAAGTTGGAAGATGAGTTTCTTGTAGTAGTTCCCTTTTTCTTCGAAATCGCGGAACACATCAGTACTTTCATTACCCGGACAAAGCAGAATCGTGTCCCCGGTACGGGATTTCTGATAGGCCAACAAGACCGATTCATCGAATGAACCAACCAGATACGTCTGAGTTGCATCTCCCAGTACGCGGTTCATGGTTTCTTTCACTTCACCCACCAGTACCAGAACACGAACTTTTTCTTTCATGATGGAAGCATACTTATCAAAAGGAATACCTTCGATTTCTTTACCACCAGCAATCAAAATGACAGGATCTTTGAAGGCTTCCAGGGACACTTTTAATTCATCCATCGTTTCTGATTTAGAATCGTTGTAAAAACGTACCCCATTTTTCTCAACCACAAATTCCAGGCGATGAGGTATGCCTGGAAACTTTTCAATACAATTCTGAATAGAGGAATCAGAAACTTTCAATGCCTTACAAGCAGTGATGGCAGCCATGAGGTTTTCACTGTTATTCACACCGACGATTCTCATATCAGTTACTTTAAACTCTGAGTGATAATGAATGTTGGAGTGGATACGTTTGTCGTGAAAATGAGTTCCCTGAATTTCTGAAATCACTCCCATGGTCACAAACGACTTACGGGAATACCAGAATGTCTGGGCCAGCGAGCTTCTAAGAACTGAGTTGGAGGCAAGTTTATCAAAGTTAACGATCAGGAAGCTTTCCGGACCAAGATTTCGAGCCACTTTTAGTGCGGTATCAAGATATTCAGCAGATGTTTTAAATCGGCCCTGAAGATTCTTCTCTTCGAGGTTTGGATAAATCGCCATCACTGGTTTGAAGTTATCAACCGTCTGCAGTTGAAGAGGAGAAACTTCCACCACGCAATAATCGATCTCATCCTTATTTGGAAGAGAAAGGAAATTAATGAATGGCTCTTCAGAAGTGCCACCAACAAATACATTTTTCTTGTCTACTTTAAGGGTGTAACCAATCATGTGAGAAATGATCGTTCTGCCATAGCTTCCGCAAACAGCAACGATTGGTTTGTTACAATTCTCGTAGGCAAATGCGAAGTCGGAGTAGACCTTACGGCCATGCTCGCGGGCAACTTTCAGCTGTGGAAGATTTGGATCCACCGATGAAGAGTAAACTACGATATCGGCATCGATGAAATCTTCATCTTTATGCTCGCCCAAAGTCATGCTTGGGGTAGGGTTGATTTTCTTTAAGCGTTTTACCTGCTTATTCAAATCAAAGATAGGCTTGATGTCAGTTACTTTGATATCGCAGCCAAGTTGAGTAAAGAGGTGAACAAGTGCGAATCCGGTTTTACCTAGACCAACGACTAGTACCTTTTTCCCTTTATATTTTTCCATGAGAGCTCCTTAATTTCTTATCTTAATTTGAGAGTCGCCAGAGCAAGAATGGCGAATACCAAACTTACGATCCAGAAACGAACGATAACCTTAGTTTCAGGCCATCCTAATAATTCAAAGTGATGATGGATTGGCGCCATCTTAAAAATTCTTTTTCCACGAGTTTTGAAAGAAGCAACCTGCAAAATAACAGAGACTGCTTCGATCACGAAAATTCCGCCGATCAAAACGAAAAGAAATTCGTTCTTAGTCAAAACTGCAATTGTTCCCAGGCAACCTCCCAGAGACAATGAACCCACATCGCCCATAAAGATTTCAGCCGGGTAAGCATTGTACCAAAGAAATCCTACCCCGGCGCCAATCAAGGCAGAAACTAAAACCAATAATTCCCCAACATCTGGGATATGAGGAATAAACAAGTAATTTGCTAATTCAGCATGGCCAGCCAGGTAAGAAAGTAAACCAAGTGTCGCTGCAGAGATAATGGTTGGCCCAATAGCAAGTCCATCAAGTCCATCTGTCAGGTTCAAAGCGTTGGAAGATCCCACAATCACAAATGCCGCGAATGGTACGTACCACCAGCCTATATCAATAATAGAATCTTTTAAAAATGGCATATAAACCTGAGAATCAGTGATGTTGAATTTAATCATCACAAAGCTAGCGAGCAAAGCCGTTGAAAACTGCCAAACTAGTTTTTGTCGAGCAGAAACACCCTTGGTGTTTTTCTTAAGAACTTTAAAATAATCGTCCAAACCACCTAATAAGAAATACGAGACGGTTACAAACAAGGTGATGAGAAAAGGAAATGAAACAAAGTTTCCGCAGATCGCACATGATAAAAGAGCACTGCCTAAAATAAACACGCCGCCAAATGTTGGAGTACCTTTTTTCTTCTTATGTGTCTCAGGACCTTCTTCACGGATAGTCTGCCCAAATTGCTTAACTTTCATCAAGGCAATAAAGCGTTTACCCCAAAGAATGGAGACTACGGTTGCAATGATAAAGGCCATAAAAGATCTAAAAGTGATGTACTTAAAGATATTGAATAGATGGAAGGATTGACTTAGCGGGTAAAGCCAATGATACAGCATGTTTATCCCTTTAAAAAAGATAAACTTAAGTTATATCGAAGAGTGACTCCAATTGTAAAGAGCGAGAGCCTTTAATAAAGTGAATTGAGTGTTTCTTGAGGACTTGAGAGCGAAACTCGCTCTTAAACTCTGCGGTACTCGCCCGGGTCTGCCCCCTAGGAAAGCCTTGCTGGTAGTGAAATGAATAACGGCCAACAAAATACACGTTAGAAAAGCCTAATTTCTGAATAAATGAACCAATTTCCTGATGATATTGAGGAGCACCATCTCCCAGCTCGTTCATATCACCCAGAACGACACAGGAATCTTCCAGTTTTAAGCCCTGCTCTAGTACGCTTTCCCTAAATCCTTCCAAAGCAGCCTTCATCGAAGAGGGATTGGCATTATAAGCATCCAGATAAACTGGGCGCTGTTCAAAATTAATCCATTCCGAACGATTTTTGGTTGGACGAAAATCTTTAGCCGCTTGGATGATTTTTGCTTTCTCGGATGGAAAAAAATGATTGGCAATAAAAGCACAAGTAATCAGATTGAGTTTATTGTGGCGACCAGTGATGTGCTGATTACTCACAACCAGGTGTTGACCTTGATACTCTATTTCTGCACCATTCTCATGAAATTTAATACGAGCTTCAGCTTCAGCAGATTCTCCATAAAGAACAGCGCCTTTGAACTTTTCTAGTCGAGTCAGGAAGACATCATCTTTATTGATTAAATAGAAACCTTGGCCCTTGGTCACTTCTTTAACTGCATGATAAAGATACCCCTCTTCATCATACACCTTTTCTTCACTCCCAAAAAATTCCAGGTGAGTGGCACCTATATTGGTTGTAAGTCCTGCATTGGGAGCAGCAATATCACAAAGAACTTTGATTTCTCCCGGGTGGTTACTTCCTAATTCCAGAACCACTATTTCTATTTCATCTGTTACCTGCATCAGGGTAAGAGGTACACCAAGATGGTTGTTGTTATTTTTTTCAGTAGATACGATTTTTCCGGGACGGATCGTCTTCAGAATGAACGATAGCATTTCTTTATGAGTTGTCTTTCCATTTGAACCGGAGATAGCAAAAACAGTATGCTGGGAGTTTTGTGATTTCCAACCAACGATGTGATGGTGAGAGAGCTCCTGAAGAAATGTTACAGAATCCGTAACTGCTATGAACTTGGTGTCAGGAAATTTCCCTGAAAGATCTTTAACTTTGGCTTGATTGATTTCATCATGCTGAAAGAAAACCATCGGGCAGCCCTGCTCAAGCAAATTATTGATAATATCTAAAGGGTTTACCTTTGCTCCTGGTATGGCAACAAAAGCTGATGGTTGAGTGTATTTACGGGTGTCAGTACAGAAGTTTAATCTTCCCTGGAAACTGAAATCAGCAGGCATGGAATGGATAGAGTGACATTTTTGAGATGAACTAGTTCAATCATAGCTTGTTCCTTGCAATGAATGCATCCACTTCCCGGATGTCACTATAGGGGGTTTTAACCCCGTTAATCAAAATATAGTCTTCGTGCCCTTTACCGGCCAGAAGCAAGACTTCATTTGCCGTCAATTCGTCGAAGGCTAATCTTACTGCTTTCGGGCGTTCTGTAATAGTCTTAAACTTTTTGCCTTGAATTCCCTGAATAATATCGCGAATAATTTGGTCAGGATCTTCTGAGCGAGGATTATCGCTGGTTACATAGATTTCATCTGCCCAATGGGCCACGACTTCGGCCATCTTGGATCTTTTGCTACGATCTCTATCTCCACCACAGCCAAACAACACTTTGAGACGGTGTCCGGGAAATGCTGTTTTTATTCCCTGGCAGATATTTTCTAATGCATCTGGGGTATGGGCGAAGTCGACGACAATGAAGTTCGTTCGAAATGCTTGAATATAGAAACGTCCATCGGGTGAATGTAGTTTTTGATAATCAACTTTATGGTAACCAAACAACTCGCTTAAAATCGCTTGAGCCACTTCGAGATTATTCTTATTAAACTTTGCCTGAAAAAATAATGGCAAAGCTTCGGTCAAAACAGGAGCGGCTTTGGTCTGGGAAGAAATTTGTTTTAGTTTCTGCAGCAATTCCTGCTGTTCCGCTGGAACAAAAAGTGAAGCTCCTTGTTTCAGCTTCTTAAACAATAGTGTCTTAGCATTGAAATATTCTTCCATGGTTTGATGGTAATCCAGGTGATCCTGAGAAAATGACAACCACCCAGCCGAATCAAATTCGATACCAAAGAGTCTATTTTGTACCAGAGCATGAGAACTGGCTTCCATGACACAGAAATCTTTGTCCTTTCCGTAAAGGGTCAGAAATTTCCTGAGATCGATGAAACTTGGAGATGTCAGTCCAAAATCCAAAATTGTTTTCTGATACTCGCGAACCCCTAGCGTGCCAACACTCAGTCCTTTTTTCCCAATTAAGTGACCTAACTGAAGAACTAAATCAGTCGTTGTGGTCTTGCCGTTAGTTCCCGTGATTCCGATTAATTTAAGTTGCGGCATGGGATAAAGGATATCCAAAATTTTCTTCTGAACTTCCGGCCATTTCGTCTCAGGAACAATCGTAGAATTATCAGGCAAGCCAGAAACATTCCGATTAACGATGAGCCAGCCAAAACAACTGTTTTTGATACGCTCTTGAAAATCCTCTTCGCTTTTTTTGTCAGTTCCAATTTTATAAAACAAAAGTGAATGAAGATCAGAGTTCTGGGTGCGCCAATGAATATCTTTTAGATTAAGATGTGGAAGTTCGACACCAAGAATGATGGAAAGCTGATTGTTATTCAACATAGGTTGGAGCTTCAAACTGTAAGCGCAGATTTGAATTTCCAGCAAGCGGAGTTCCGGCCGGAACTGACTGTCTGGTTACAACTCCAAATCCATTCACTTCTATTTGAATATCGCGATCGGAGGCTAACTGCATGGCGCTGGACTTATCCATGCCAATGAAGTTTGGCATGTAACCTGGAGCAAATACTTTTTGAGGTGCTGCTTGCTGCGCCTGAACAGTATCCATGTTCACTTTATTAGATTTTTCATCGTATTTAGCAAACTGAGCGAAATCTTTTTTCTTATAGAGAATGTACTGAGTTATCTTTTTTACTACCGGTGCTTCCGTAGCTCCACCGTAATATCCGTTGGCACTTGGGTGATCAATGTAAGCAAGAACTACGAATTTCTTATTCACGTTTACTGGAAAACCTACAAAACTACCAATATACCCCTCATATCCTCCGCGCGGTGAAACACGCTGAGCAGTACCAGTTTTTCCGGCAATTTCATAGTGAGGAATTATCGCAGAAGTACCAGTCCCTTCATGAACGGCCTTAACCAACATTTGCGTAATGGCTTCTGCAGACTTGGTTGAAATAATTTGGTTCTCTTTTTTCAGCTGACTTTCATCCTGACGAATAAGCGTTGGCTTCACAAGATAACCACCATTGGCAATCACAGCATAAGCTCGAAGCATCTGAATCGCAGTGGTAGCGACACCTTGACCAAAACTGATGTTACTCAAGCTTAGAGGACGAACTTTATCTTTTGCTTTGAAGCTTAAAATACCTTTGGATTCCCCTTTAACTTCAATACCTGTCCTTTGAGCAAACTGAAATTTATCCAGGGTTTCTCTCAATCTTGGGTACTTTAAGCTGAAGGCGATTTTTGTTGTTCCAACGTTGGAGCTGAATTTAAGAATGTCAGATACGGTTAACCACTCAAACTTCTCATGACTTTCAGCCTCTGAAACCCAGTGGTTTTGCACTTTCATTTTCCCGCCTTCGCAGAAAAACTTCGTCTCAGGCTTGGCGACTTTATGTTCCAGCGCTGAAGCGATGGTGATGGTTTTAAAAATTGAACCAGGCTCAAAGGGATCTGTTACAAAAGCTAGCTTGCGATGCTCTTGTGGATAGATGGAAACTTTATTAGGATCAAAAGTTGGATAATTCGCAATCGCCAGGATTTCGCCCGTTTCAGCATCCATAACACCGGCGCCACCACGGAAAGCTTTGTGGTGTTCAACTGCATCTTTCAGATAACTTTCAAGAGCTCCCTGAATATCTTTATCAAGTGCCAGGTGGATATCATCTGCGACAAGATCCGAAGATTTTGTTTCATATTTAATCGGACGCCCTTTGGCGTCACGGATGTACTTAACTACCTGAGGTTTGCCTTTTAACTCTTTATTCAGGCTGAATTCAATTCCGGCAAGACCAGTGTTGTCTACACCCACAAATCCCAGAGTCTGCGCCATGAGTTCACGATTGGGATAAACGCGCTCGGAATGAGATTCCACAAAAATCCCGTCCAGTTTTTTGATTTTTTGAAGTTGTGATTCTGATAATGTTACTTTTCGAGCAAGCCACGTGTAACGAGTTCTCTTCTGAACTAGCTGTTTTAATTTAGGATACGTCAATTGTGGAACAGCCTGAGAGAGCCCTTTAAGTTGCTTATAGAATTCAGCATCTTTAACTTTTGGAATCGTAAATAGATTATAAACATGAACGTTAAGTGCCAGAGGTGAGCCGTTACGATCAAGAATGTTTCCGCGATTTGGATACTCTTTTACCTCGCGGATAAACTGGCTTTTGGCGTAGGTCAGAAGCTTCTGCTTATTCACGACCTGAATATAGAAAGCTTTGCTGATAACTACAGCAAACAAGAAGCAGAAAACTAAAAAACTAAAAAAGATACGGTTCTTCACAAATCAGGCACCTTATGGGATGAGGATAATTTGTTCAGGACCAGGTTCTTTCAAACCATACTTAACAGCAAATTCTCGCAGACGTGGAACTGACATCTCCCGGGCACGCTGGGCCTTTAGTTCCTTATTCTGGATAGTAGCCTTATGAGTGTCACTTTTGATGATATTTAAACTGTAGGCTTGCTCGATTCCTTTCATTCGAAAAGCGACGAAAAGAACGGCGAGAGTGGTGAAGGTAAGAGTAAAGGGCAAAGCTTGTGGATTGAAGAGAAACTCCATCAAGCGATTATTAAATTTGAATTTGCCTTTTTTTCTTAGTGCCATCAACCCTCCCTAGTTGAGTCTCTCGTTTTAATAATCGAAGTTTTGCACTTCGTGAACGAGAATTTTCAGACAGCTCTTCTTCCGTGGCTGTGAGTGGCTTCTTAGTCAAAATTGTAACAGGAAAATCTTCTTTCTCCACTAATTCTTTGAACGTGTGTTTCACAATTCGATCTTCCAGGGAATGAAAGCTGATGATAGCGAGAACACCTCCCTCAGACAAATAAGGCAACAATTTCGGTATAGTATTTTCTAAGACTCGTAATTCATCATTTACGGCGATTCGAAGGGCCTGAAAGGTGCGGGTAGCAGGGTGTGGTTTTTTATGACGATCTTTAACCGGGTAAGCATGAAAACAAATGTCTTCCAGCTCACCAGTTGTTTCAATTTTCTTGGACTGTCTAAGCTCACAAATGCGGGCAGCGATTCGTCGAGAAAGTCGCTCTTCTCCATAGGCAAAAATCAAATCGGCGATCTCTTTTTCTGAAAGAGTGTTGAGTAAATCCGCGGCAGTTGGAGTCTTGTTATCTCCATAGTTCATCCGCATATCCAAAGGGGCATCAGCGCGATAGCTAAAGCCTCGTTCCATCTTATCAAACTGATGAGAGGAGACCCCTAGGTCCATCAAAATACCTGCAAGTTTTCCATGCATTTGATTTTTTTCACACCACTCCGGGAACTGCTCAAAGTTCATAGGAAGCAGTATAACTCTTTCCACTTTGCCCCTACGGCGGATATTTTCTTCACCATTTTTTAAAGCATCAGGATCCTGGTCCGTGGCATAAACCGTAGAACCAGCGATGTGGTCCGACAGCGCGAAAGTGTGTCCACCGGCACCGAAAGTTAGATCAGCAAAGATCGAAGAGCCAGATGCTTTGGAACCGTCTTCCAAAGCAGCCAGGCATTCTTTTAACATTACTGAGTAGTGAGATAAGTATTCAGTCATTACTTGAGAACGACTTCTAGAATTTCTTTATGACCCGGGCTGTGCAAGGCCTGATCAGTCATGATGGCGTAGGCATTTTCCGGAGTGAACTTTACCGGATCATTTACAAGGCTGGGGATCGCTTCAATAACAAACTTCTGTGCTGAAATGTAATTTGATTTCATCACATCCATAATTTCCTGAACTGTACAGTGCTCTTCTTTCCAGCAATCGTAATCGGTAACCATGGCCACCGTTGCGTACGCCATACCGGCTTCTTTAGCTAAAAAGGCTTCCGGAACGTTGGTCATTCCGATAACTGACGCACCGAAGCCGCGATAAATTTTGGATTCAGCACGAGTTGAAAACTGAGGACCTTCAATACAGATGTAGGTCCCGCCAAGATGCGAAGTAACACCTGCTTTTTGGCAGGCATCATAGAGGCGTTTCTGGAGTGACTTTTCAATTGGATCAGCGGCAGAAACGTGCCCAACAATTCCTTCATCAAAGAATGAACGCTTGCGCAAGCCTTTGGTCCAATCAATGAACTGATCTACTAGAACAAAGTGCTTAGGAGCATATTGCTCTTGCAGGGAGCCCACTGCTGAAATACTTACGATTGTGTTCACACCAAGTTTTTTTAAAGCAAATATATTTGCACGATAATTTACCTCAGATGGTGTGAACTTATGACCAAGGCCGTGGCGTGGAAGAAAATAAAATGAAACCCCATTAACTTCGCACTCCATAATATCAGCACTTGGCTCACCGAATGGAGTACGAACTTTTATCTGGTTCTTAATTGTGATGGCATCCAGTTTATAAATCCCGGATCCACCAATCACTGCAACTTTAATATCTGCCATAAAACAATCCTTAGAATTAAGCCATCATCCCAGTGAGATCAACGACTCGTCCCAGTGACTTAGACTGACGACCAGTGAAGCTAGAAGATTCATCTCTTTCTGATTCTTCTTTGCAAACGATACACATTTCAGCCGTTGGACGAGCAAGGAGACGTTCAAAGCGGATCCAATCACCGCAGTCAGAGCAAAGACCGTATTCATTCATCTCGAATTTCTTTAACGCTTTGTCGATTTTCTTGGCGTAGAAAACTTCACGATTTCTGAAGCGAAGTAAGTGAGAGTTCGTGTAATCGGTGATGGACTGCTCAACTTCATCGCTACCTTCTGGCTTGGCCAGCTCGATATTGGTAGCGTTAACGTCGTCATTGAACACCAAGCTATTTTTCTCTTCCACCAATTTCAGGCGAAGAGTCTCTAGTTGTTTTTTCGTAAGTGCTCGAACTTTGTCAGACATAGGGATAACTCCTCTTAAAACTACTCTAGTCCACCCTTAATATTAAGGAGGACAGATTTAGATACCATTTTTAAAGTTTCAAATACGCCCTGACCCTGGCTGGCAACAGCTTCGAATGCAGGATTTTTCTTTTTATTTAATTGATGCTGAAGATCTTCTACCGGAACAATGTTGGGAAGATCCCTCTTATTCCACTGCATGACCAAGGGAACTTTCGAAATGTCGTAACCCTGGTCGGCGAGGTTGCGCTCCAGCCCCTGAAGTGACTCAAGGTTAGCCTCCATTCTTTCAACTTGAGAATCTGCAACAAAAACTAAGCCGTCAACACCACGGAGAATGAGCTTACGGCTGGCTTCGTAAAAAACTTGTCCTGGAACTGTATAAAGATGAAAGCGAGTTTTAAAACCACGAATTTCACCCAGATCAAGCGGAAGAAAATCAAAGAAAAGGGTTCTTTCATTTTCAGTATTAAGAGTAATCATCTGACCTTTGTTCTGGGAACTGGTCTTCTGGTAGATATACTGGATATTAGTCGTCTTACCGCCGAGACCCGGACCGTAGTAAACGATTTTGCAGTTAATTTCTTTAGTGTGATAGTTAACAAATGACATAAATTAAAAACCGCCTAAGGAAAAGAGACGATCGATCTCTGCGTCTGAAATATCCTGGAACAAATAACCCTGACGGCTGGTGGTGACTACTTTCTTAGGCAATGGCTCGTTCTCAAATAATCTTTCCATCTCTTCTTTAATTGTAGCAATCTGGCGTTTCAGCTGGCCGGGAATGATACATTCACTATAAATGGCCCCCAGGAAATAACGTTTCCCGGAAAGTGTAAAAGGAAACAGGTAAATACCCTGTGATGAAGTATCGAAAGCTAAGCGAAAATCCATGATCTCATTCTGTTTATAAACTAGATTCATAAGAGCTTCAGAAGCCTGCCAGACTCCACTTACTAAAGCAGCAACAGAAGTCGTAGTATTGTTTTGAGTAGAATCGTAGATAGTGATCCCATCTTCACGACTAACGAATAAACGCGCTTTGATTCCGCCAAGCTTCGGATCCAGAACTAATTTTATCTTTTCGGTAACAGTCACAGCTTTCATTAAAACCTTTTACGATTTTCCAATGCTTTGGTGATGGTCATTGGATCCAAATACTCAAGACTTCCACCAATAGGAACTCCAAATCCAATTCTCTCAACCTGAATTGAATCAGGGAGAATGGACTTTATGTAAGAACAAGTAGCATCACCTTCGACGGAAGGATTAACAGCCAGAATGATATCCGTAATCTCTTTTTTTATAATTTTTTCTTTCAACTGATCTAGCTTCAACTCATCTGGTCCAACACCTAACAAGGGGTTAAGCACTCCACCTAAAATGTGATAAACACCTTTAAAATGACCACTTTTTTCTATCGCCATCAGATCTGAGGCATGCTCAACCACGCAAAGTGCTTTAATGGATTGACGAGACTCGTTTTCACAAATTGAACAAAGTCTGCCATCAGCAAACATGCCGCATTCCTGACAGAGCTTCAGATGCTGTAGTGAAGCCAAGGCAGAGCCAACGCTAACCAATTCAGATGATTTCCAATTGGTCATATTCATAACCATGCGGAAAGCAGTCTTCTCACCCACGCCAGGCAGGCGAGTCAGAGCTTCCACGGCGTTTTTGATAACCTCAGGGAGCTGGATCACTAAAACATTCCCGGGATATTCATACCGCCAGTAACTTTAGACATCGCTTGTTGAACCATGTCCTGGGAATTTTTCATGGCCTGATTTACAGCCGTGAAAACCAACTCTTCTAGAGTTGCGACGTCATTAGGATCAACACATTCTTTATTAATAGAGATGCTAAGCAACTGCTGCTTACCATTTACTTTTACTTTTACCATTCCGCCGCCGGCAGAAGCTTCTACCTCACGGTCAGCTAATTCATTCTGAAGCATCGCCAATTTCGCCTGCATTTGCTGAGCTTGTTTCATTAAATTATTCATATTCATGGGAGCTCCTAATCGTTCAAAATAATCTTATCAATCTTAGAGTTAAAAATTTTCTCAGCTTCTTTGACATAAGGATCATTGAGAATCTTCTGTCGTCTTTCTTCTTCTTTGCTGTTGCGGGCTTCATCTGCTAACTCCACCCGTGTTTTAAAATTCTTATCTTTCTTTTCTTCGTGAGAGAGAACCTGGGTTTTAAATTCCACTTTCTCAATATTTACTTCGAAGAAATCGGCCAGATGATTTTTTAGTCTAGCGTATGTCTCTTTCTCATCCAAAAAGTCTTTAAAAACAGCTGCATCTTCCGGGAATGCCACTCGAATCGTCAGTGGAACGATATTAATATCAAATTCCTCAATCAGATTTCCATGTTCCAGGTTGGCAGCAGTCGCAGGGGCTGCCGACTTCAGGTAAACCAAAAAGTCATGCCAGCTTTTAGTCAGCTGCTTGGGAGCTTCAACCTTAATCGTTGTCTCCCCTTCAGACTTTCCCGCCTGAGGTACCTCCCCAACTTTAAGGTCATCGCCCTTCAAGATGGTTCGTCTCAAACTTATTTTTTGTATCAGAATCTGAACCACTTTTTCCGGGTTCATACTGATCAAGGCCCATTGAAAATCTTTCACCAGAGATTCGTAAATCCAGAAAAGTTCAGAAATCGAAATCCCTTCTAATGAGCCGGGCTTAATAATATCCTGGGCATATAGATGCTTCTGATCATCAATTGAGTTAATGATTTTATAAAAGCCATCTAGAATCTGATCACATAGTTTTTTAAGATCTATATTCTCTTCAATCAGCTGCGAGAAGATCTTGCTAGAAGTCTTAGCATCACCAATAAGAATGCTGGAGAGCATCTCCCTCATGGCGGAAGTTCCCGCTAACCCCAGAGCTGAAGTGAGGTTATCTTCGTTAATATTAACTGAACCTGCTAGTCCTAAAACCTGATCAAAAATGGAAAGAGTATCTCTTACTGAACCTTTACCAAGTTCCGCTAATCTTTGAGCAATTTTTGGCGTGGAGAATTTAATCCCTTCTGCTTCAGCGATTTTAAGAACATGATCTTTAAGGATTTCGACTGCTACATTTTTGAAATCATAGCGCTGGCAGCGAGAGATCACAGTTCCCAGAAGCTTCTGTGGATCTGTTGTCGCCAAGATAAAAAGAGCGTGAGCAGGTGGTTCTTCTAATGTCTTCAATAGAGCATTGAAGGCACTCACTGAAAGCATATGTACTTCATCTACAACGTAGATTTTGTACTTACCTTTAGTCGGTAGATAATTAACGTTTTCTATAAGTGCGCGGACATCATCGACGCTATTATTAGAAGCTCCATCGATTTCTATATAGTCCATGGAATTGCCACTATCGATATCTCGACAAGAGGCACATACTAGACATGGGTTGAAATCAGGCTTGCGATTTTCACAACGAATAGCTTTAGCAAATAAACGAGCAATCGAAGTCTTACCCACTCCACGAGTACCGGTGAAAAGGTAAGCATGTGCCAGCTTATCCTGCTTGATAGCATTCTGTAGGGTTCTGGTGACGTGACCTTGACCAACAACTTCTTCGAATTGCTTAGGTCGCCACTTCCTGGCCAGGACTTGGTAGGCCATTATATCTCCAAAAATTTTAAGGTTTTGCGAGTCGGAAAATAGGGGAGATACCCTCTGAAGTCATGGCGCAGATGCTTCGAAAATTGCCAAAAATCATGATGTAAGAAGATTTAAGATCAATGAAATTTATTCCATCGGTAGGACCATTTTTCACTCTGAAAAATGTATCCAAGACTATTGTCAGAAAGTTGTTCTGCAATGTTTCTTTTTTATGAATTTAAAGGGGGTAAGTATTGAGTCTGAGCAGCAGCCTGAACTTAAACACAACACTCCAAACCGCTACCGTTGCTCCATTCCTGGCCTGGCGGGGTTGACGGCGAAATGCTCATCTAAGACAGACTGCCGTCGAGCATCCTAATCGTTCTAGAAAATTATGTAAAGTAGTTAGCTGCCACCAATCCTCAAGTGGCCAGTTGGACACAAAAAGAAAATAACTAATAAAATTGGACATTCTAGTTCTACTTCCATTCCCATGGTTGAGATAAGAGTCGTTAAACAGGCTAAGCGCGTTAGTTTGGAATAATTTTTTTTCTTTAAGATTAGGAAGCAGACAAAATGACAAATTAAAAACTCGATATTTATCTTAGTCCTTGGAGCCTAAAAAGCCTCAACCATCTTCAAAATCAATTTCACAGAAAATAGAAATTAAAATGGCGGAGTTGAAGAGATTCGAACTCTTGTATGGCTTTCACCATAACACGCTTTCCAAGCGTGCTCCTTCAACCGCTCGGACACAACTCCGCATTTGAGGGCATTGAGAAACAATGAGCAAATGTTTTAGCACAGGCTCGCCGCACAAAACAACTAATTCTTAGGTTTGTAGGTAGAACGACGTTCTTTGAAAAACTGAGAAAGTAGACGAGAGCATTCAAAATGCCGAATTCCACCTAACATCGAAAACTGGTGGTTTAGTCTTTTATCCTGGTGCATGTGATAACCCAAGCTCAATGCTCCCCCCTTGGTATCATATGCCCCAAAAACGCATTGTTTTACCCGAGACTGGACCATAGCACTCAAACACATCGGACAAGGCTCTAGTGTTACATAAAGAGTGCAGTCACTCAGTCGCCAGTTTTGAAGTTTTTTTCCAGCTTCCTGAATGCAGAGAATCTCCGCGTGACCAGTGGGATTAAAAACTGTTTCTTTAAGATTAAAAGATTTAGCTACGACCTGACCGTCAGGGGATACAATCACTGCGCCGACTGGCACTTCGTGGACTTTATAGGCCAACTCTGCTTCTTCAAGAGCAAAATTCATGAACCAAAGATG
>JBEIEO010000003.1:0-39248 GCA_040382895.1 Halobacteriovoraceae bacterium | reverse complement strand
GAGAGAACATCAGCATGTGACAAGGACAGTTCATTGGCTTAAGCGCGAACTCCCTCTCGTCAATCTGAGTGAAATACATGTTCTCTTTATATTTTTCGTAGTGACCAGATGTGTGCCAGAGGTCTACATCCAAAACCTGCGGAGTGATGACTTCCTGGTAATCATAGATTTTATAAATGCGCTTCATGAAGTCCACAAGACCGTTATAGACCATGGCTCCTTTCGGCATAAAGAACGGAGAAGCTGGTGCAACCGGATCAAAGATGAATAGTTCCAGCTCTTTGCCCAGTTTTCGGTGATCTCTTTTCTTAGCTTCTTCAATCTGAGTCAGGTACTCACGCAGCTCTTCTTTGGAGCTGAAGCAAGCGGCATAAATTCTCTGAAGCATGGGACGAGTCTGATCGCCACGCCAGTAAGCACCAGCTGTATGAAGCAGTTTGAACCAGAAAGTGAGCTCGCCGGTTTTTTCCACATGGGGGCCAGTACAAAGATCAAAGAAGTAATCGCCCTGAGTGTAGTAACTGATGATTTCTCCATCCGGGATATCGCGGATAAGTTCACATTTTAAAGTTTGTCCTCGTTCTGCAAAAAGCTTCATAGCTTCATCACGTGAAACTTCATGACGAACCACCGGCAGATTACGTTTGATGATCTCTTTCATCTTGTCTTCAATCTGCTTCAGATTTTCTTCCGTCAATTTGGCGTTCATCTCAATATCGTAATAAAAGCCGTTTTCTATGGTTGGACCAATTCCAAGCTGAACCTTGTCGTTAGGAAAAAGTTCCATGATTGCCTGGGCCATCAAGTGAGCTGTTGAGTGTCTAAGTGTATCCAAATCGTACTTGGCCATGAGTCTCCTTACAAAGAAGCGGGAATTTCAGAGTGACTGGTGCCATACACTCTATCAACCAGCTGCCGTTTTATCAATGAGTTAGAAAGGCGGAGCATGTTCTATTCTTACTTGTAAGAATTAGTGCCTTTTTATCCTTACTTTTGATCTTATTAATTGGTGCCAATAAGCCTCCTGAGGCTAAGTCTTACACTGGTTAAGTGCTCAGAATGGTTAATGTTACATCCTTTTCCAGACTGATTCTAACAAGAACCTTGCTTTTTTATTAAGGATGGGGTTTAACACCCGCACTAGGAAACTGTAAGAATGAATTCTTACGTCATTTAGGAGGCCTGTTATGGACACCATTCAAACTCAATCAGAGGTGACTCGGTCGGAAGCGACTCCGTCTATCGAAACATTGATGAGCAGAGCTGTGGTGGATCTTACCAAAGACGATCGATTCCTTGCGCATCTTCCTGCGGACTCCATCCGTATCGAAGGTCAGGGGCACTATCGTTTAGCAAAAATCTTTTACGATAAAGCAGATTTCGAAAAAGCTGAAGAATACTTTCTGGCTTCATTAAAGTGCACAGAGCTTCCACAGGACGCTTTTGCCATTTTCAAAATCTACGGTTTCCTTATTCGTATCTACTCTGAAAGCCTCAATGAAAAAGAAGCTAACAAATATATTCAGCTATCCAGTGAACTTGTGGACCAGATTGTTTCTATCCTTCCTTCATTAACGGCAGAATATTTTTACAACGCTGCTGTGGTTAACACTTATAAAGGTGACTTCGCAGAGGCGAATAAGAACTTTCATCAGGCTTATCGTAAAGCTCAGACAGAGAATGAGCCAGAACTTATGGCCAAGTCTCTTTACGCTATGGCCACCAACGCTTTCCAGATGAAAAACTACCAGGAAACCGTAACTCATTTGACTCAATTAAATGAATTATTGAATATTCTTAAGAAAGGTTACCTGAAAGGGTCTATGCACCTTCTTTGGGGGAATGCTCTCCGTGAATTAGGTCAATACGCTGAGTCTCTACCTCAGTATGATCTGGCCATGAAGCTTCTGCACTCAAAGCGTTGCTGGAACATGCACAACTATGTGCTCCTGAACAAAGGTATCGCTTTGAAGAAAATGGGAGAGTTTTCGAAAGCTCTTATTCTCTTCGGAATTGCTCAGAACTCATTGGATGAAGAATACTTCAAGCGCCTTCAGCAGTTAATTCTTGCGGAGGTTGAAGATGTTAACGATTCTAGCGTTGATTTGTACCTGGATCGCCATAACCGTGTGATTCATGAGAAAGCTTTAGGTGTTATCGACTTTAAACACCGTTTCGTGCTGCTTGAGATCCTTTTCCTATTGGCGCAAACTCCGGGAACTTACTATAATAAAGAAGATCTCGCTAAAATGATCTGGAAAGATGAGTACAATCCTCTGATTCACGATAAGCTCATCTATACTAGTATCAGCCGTCTAAGGAAGTTGATTGAGCCAAAAGGTATCAAACGCCAGTATATTCTCCGTGGAAAAGATGGATACACCTTCAATCCACGAGTCAACGCTCGTTTCCACAAAGAAAACGAAGTGGTTAAGCAAAAGAATATCGGGAATATCGAAATTTCTTCTCCTGTTTAATTTCCTCTTGGTCGGAGGTCCCCATGTTCGAGCTCAGGCTCAAGAACTGGTTTCCTCCGACCGTTTCATCCTAAAAATCCTCGACCGTGCCATTTCCTTTGATGACGTAAGTTTCCAGCTGCGAAACCTCAAAGCTCTCAATTGTATCTATGAAGATGCTTTGGTGGTGGCCTATTTTGAAAAAGACTTCCTTCGAGATTTGGAGAAATTCGTCCAGGGATTCCCGGTTAAAACGGAGGAGACTGCCGCCTATCTTCATAAGCACGAAGCCTTATTAAAGAAAATCCGATATTTCTTTAAGATGCTCCGTTACTCAGAAGACCAGAATAAAAAGATTTCAACAGAGCTTTCAAACCTGATCCGGAAAGGAACGAGAGAAAACAACTGCCAGAAGGGTATCCTTCACAAAGATTCTTTAAAAACGAACTTTAAGGCATTGATTGAGATGGAGCTGTATTTACGCTCTCGCTATGAAGGGCAGCTCAGAAATAATAAACGAAATTTTGATGTCGTTCGTCCATCTATCGATTTGTTTATAGATTCATTGGATAAACAGTTTGTGCATGAATATTTCTGGTAATTCTCCGGAAGAACTTCGAAGCCTTGCCAGCTTTGATCAACTTTACTTTCCAAATCCTTGGACCACTGAACAGTGGCTTGAACTCAATTTCCATCACCATTTAATTTTCACCCTGGCTAAATCTGAACTTGAGGGGCTGGCCCTGTTTCATCGCGTTAATGGCGATGAAACGGCGCATCTCCTCAAGATCTGCTTGCTACCTGAGGCCAGAGGCTCCGGAGCAGCAATCGACTTTTGGGAAAAAATTCTGCAAGATTTGCGATCTAAGTCAGTTAAATCCATCTTTCTTGAGGTGGAAGTAACCAACCTGAGGGCGATCGGCTTCTATCGCAAAATGGGCTTTGAAAGATTGAGGCTTATTAAACGCTTCTACTCTGACGGAGCTGACGCTTTCACCATGCAGTTGATGCTGTAAGTCGGAAATCGTTTAAAATTGCACTTTTGAATTGATTTTGCTACAAATGAGCCCTGTCTTGAATTTCGTTTTTGCGGTTAGGGTGGATTTTCCATCCTTTTTTTTTATGGGCTTGTTTGAATGAATATAAATCAGGAACGTCAGGGACTTGAAAAAAAGTTTTTGCACCTATGTGAACCAGTGGTCCTGGAAGCTGGTTACCGACTGTACGACGTGGAATATGTTTCTGGTCAAAAGTTACTCCGTCTTTATATTCAAGATCCACGCACTGGTTCAGCTTTAATCGAAGACTGTGTGAAAGTAGATAAAGCCCTATCGGAGCCATTCGAAAAAGAAACTTGGATTCCAGAAGAAATTGTTCTGGAAGTTTCATCTCCCGGTGTTTATCGCCACTTTTCGAACCTGGAACATTTCAAGATGAGTATTGGTGAGATGATTGCTGTAGTGATCATGGGCCAGCTCTCAGAAGATCAGGTCGCGGGTGCTCCGAAAGGTATTAAAGGTGAAAAAAAATTCCGTGGGAAGCTGATTGAGGCCAACCAGGATGATTTTGTGATTGAAGTCAAAGGCTTCAATCTGAAAGTGACATATCAACAAACGAAAAAAGTTAATTTAGATCCCGATTTAAAATCGGCTCATGAGTAAGGAGAGGCATTGTGAACTTTTCAGAATTAGGTCGAGTCATTGAGCAACTTGGTAAAGACCGTGGCATTAAGAAAGAACTAGTTGTTGGCGCTATCGAGCAGGCGTTCCTCGTTACCGCTCGTAAAAAATTCGGCATTCAAGGTGAATACGAAGCTCGTTATAACGAAGGTGATGGTGAAGTTGAAATCTTCCAATACAAAAACGTTGTAGATAAAGTTCGTGATCCTATCGTTGAAATCGATTTCGAAGCTGCGAAGAAGCTCGATGAAGATTGCGAAGTTGGCGATCAGCTTGGATTAAAGATTGAGAATCCAGGTTTCTCACGTGTTGACATCCAGACTGCAAAACAAATCATTTTCCAAAAAGTCCGCGATGCCGAAAGAGACATCTTGTTCTCTGAGTTCAAACACCGTGAAGGTGACCTGGTAACAGGTATTGCCCGTCGTTTTGAAAAAGGTAACGTTGTCATCGACCTTGGTAAGTCTGACGCCGTTCTTCCCAAGAAGGAAATCATTTTCGGCGAATCTTTCAAACCAGGTGATCGTATCCAGGCTTACTTGTCTGACGTTGTGATGACTAACCGTGGACCTGAAATCCGTCTGACTCGTACTTCTCCCATGTTCCTGGTTAAGCTTTTCGAAGTTGAAGTCCCAGAAATTGCTGAAGGAACTATTGAAATCAAAGCTGCCGCTCGTGAGCCGGGTCACCGTGCAAAAATCGCTGTAACAACTCAAGATCGAGACATCGATCCGGTTGGTGCTTGCGTTGGTATGAAAGGTTCTCGTGTTCAAAACATCGTGAATGAACTTCAAGGTGAGAAAATCGATATCGTTCGTTGGAATGAAGATACTGAGACTTTTGCCCGTGCAGCTTTGGCTCCGGCAGAGATCCAATCAATCACCATGAACCACGAAGATCATACTCTTGACGTTATCGTTGAAGACGATCAGCTCTCTCTTGCTATCGGAAAGAGAGGTCAGAATGTGCGTCTGGCAGCCATGCTAACTGGATGGAAAATCAATATTATCTCTAAAGCAAAACTTCAAGAGCGCGTGAAACTTGCCGTAGAAAACCTGACTCAGCTTTCAGCTGTTTCAGAAGCTACTGCTCAGGTTTTGGTACAAAAAGGTGTTATGTCGATCGTTGATCTTTCGGCTTCAACTCCGGAAGACATTGCTCGCTTCCTAGGGAAGTCAGTGGCAGACGCTAAATCTATGATTGAAGCTGCAGCAGCTGCTCTAGAAGATGAGAATATCAAATCTGACCTGGATGAAAATGCAGAAATCATTTCTGCTTCAGCTGTTCCTAACCAGACTGGCTTTAAACGTTCGGAGAAGTCTGATACGACAACAACTACGAAAAAAGATGCAGACCTGAACAAGTTCTCTGAAGCCGAAAGACGTCTTCGTGAAGAGCTTGCTGCATTTAAATTGAAATAATTAACAGGCTCTAGGAATCGGAGAAACGAATGGCAAAAAAAGTTTACGAACTTGCCAATGAAATTGGGGTAGGAGCAATCGACTTAGTTGAGAAGCTCAAAGCCATGGGCTTCAATGTGAGAAATCACATGGCCAGCCTCACAGATGATGAAGTGGCAAAGGCTAAAGCAGCCTATGAAACACCTCAGAAAACTTCTGGAGCTCCAGTTAAAAAAGCTGTTGTTCGAAAAGTTGTGAAAAAAGAGGCTGCACCGGAAGAAGCACCAGCTAAAGAAGAGCCAGTTGAACCAGCAGCAACAGTCGTGGTTCAGGCTCCTCCAGTGGCCGCCAGTCCAGTTGCAACTCCAACAGCTCAGGAAGCTGCACCTGCCGCTTCATCTCTTGATGATAAACCGAAAGTCGTAACCGTTAAACGTAAGACCAAGGCACAGAAAGAAGAAGAAGATCAAAAGGCAAAAGAAGATAAGGAAAAAGCAGCTGCTGAAGCTGCTGCTGCTCAAGCCGCTGCTGAAAAGCAGGCTACTGAGCCAACTCCTGCATCTGCTTATAATACTTCTAGAAATGCTCCTCCTAAAAAAGAGTACTACGAAGAAAAACGTCACACTTTCACTCCGATCTTTACACCTGAACCGGTTAAAAAAGATGAAGCTTCTGAGAAAAAAGCTCAGGACTCTCGTCTTCTTCCACGCAAACCTCTTGATGAAGAAGGTATGACTGAAGAAGAAAGAGATAAAAAGCGTATGGGTGATCTTGCTGCGGCCGTAGGTAAAAAAGCCGGCGCAGGTAAGAAAGACATTACCATGCTGAGAGCTGAAGAAGAGTTGAAGTTTGCTTCCGGCCTTGTCGGAAAAACTATCTACACTCCGGCCAAGAAGAAAAAAATCTACTCTGGTCCGACTCAGCGTACGCTGATCACAGAGGTGAAGGAATCCAAGCGAGTGATTACCATTAATGGATCGACCACTGCTGAAGATTTAGCTCATAAACTAAGTTTGAAGTTTGAATCTTTTGCCAACAAAATGCTGGAACTCAACCTTCTGGTTCGTCCGGAAGATTACATCGGTCTGAAACTTGCCAATCAGATTGCTGGTCTTTGGAATTACCGTGTAGAAGATAAAGCTTTCAACGAAGAAGCTGTTCTTAATAAAGTTGAAGAAGAAGATAAATCAGGATTCCCTGTCCGTAACCCGATCATCACGATCATGGGTCACGTCGATCACGGTAAAACCTCACTTCTTGATCACATCCGTAAAGCTAAAGTGGCTGCCGGAGAAGCCGGTGGTATTACTCAGCACATCGGTGCTTATTCTGTTCAGACTAAGAAGGCGACTCTGACGTTCCTGGATACTCCAGGTCACGCCGCTTTCGGTGCCATGAGACAGCGTGGAGCAAACGTTACAGATATCGTGGTTTTGGTTGTCGCAGCTGATGATGGTGTAATGCCACAAACTGTTGAATCGATCCGCTTTTGTAAAAACGCCGAAGTGCCAATCATTGTCGCCGTTAACAAAATCGATAAACCAGCTGCTAATCCGGATAAGGTAAAGCAGGGACTTATGGAATTTGGTCTCCTACCAGAAGATTGGGGTGGTGAGACTCAATACGTACATGTTTCAGCTTTAACTGGTGAAGGTATTGATAACCTACTTGAGGCCATTGGTCTTCAGGCAGAAATCATGGAACTTCGTGAGAATCCAAAGGGACCAGCTGAAGGTGTTGTTATCGAATCCAAGATCGAAGTTGGTCGTGGTCCGGTTGCTACCATTCTGGTTCAGAAAGGGACTCTTACTAAAGGTGACGCCATCGTAGTTGGTGAAACTGCTGGTCGCGCCCGTTCTTTGATGGATTTCTCTGGAAAAATGCTTAACTCCGCTGGCCCTTCTACGCCGGTTCAGATCCTTGGTTTGGAACAAGTTCCTAGCCCGGGTGATATCCTCAACGTGGTGAAAAATGAGCGTGAAGCTCAGAAGATCGTTGACAACCGTGTCAACGAAAGAAAAGCCATGGCGAGTACTACGCCAGAAGCTAAAAAAGTATCTCTGGAAGACTTCTTCTCTACGGCTCAGAACAATTCAGAAGCTGAGAAGAAAGTTCTTAAACTCATCGTCCGCTCTGACGTTCAAGGTTCATACGAAGCTATTCGTACCGCCGTGGAACAGTTGGGGAATAGTGAAGTATCAGTTGAAGTTATCGGTGGTGGCGTAGGAGCTATTACTGACAACGATGTGAACCTTGCAGCTTCATCTAGAGGGTTCATCATGGGCTTTAACATGCGTCCAGTGACAACAGCTCGTCGAGTTGCCGAAGAAAAAGGTGTCGACATCAAGACCTATTCTATCATTTATGAACTCATCAATGATGTGACTCTGGCACTTGAAGGTATGTTGACTCCTGAAAGAGTTGAAAAATACATTGGTCGTGCTCAGGTTAAAGAAACCTTCGCTATTCCTAAAGTTGGTACGATCGCTGGTACTGCTGTTATCGATGGGAAAATTGAGCGCGGTTGTAACATCCGTCTTCTTCGTGATGGCAAAATCATCTACGACGGACGTCTGTCGACTCTTAAGCGTTTCAAAGATGAAGTTAAAGAAGTTAAGAATGGCTACGAGTGCGGTATGTCTCTTGAAAACTTCAATGATGTTCGCCAGGAAGATATTATCGAGGCTTACATCATGGAAGAAAAGAAACGTACGCTTACTTCGGATGCAACACTCTAAGGATTACTTGTGGCCGGTCGTGGGAATAAATTCTCTAAAGTTAAATACGAAGAACGGGTTCGCGATGAGATTAATCTCGCCCTGAGAAGGGAATTCGCTGATCCGCGCCTCGTAAATGTTTCCGTTACTCACGTGGAACTTACTCAGGATTATTCTCACGCCAAGGTTTACTGGGACACTTTCAATGCAGCTACTCGCGGAGATGCGAAAGATGCGATTGAGAGTACTGCCAGCCGGATGCGCTCACTTTTAGCATCTAAAATGGAAGTCCGTCATACTCCGCAAATTCATTACATCTACAATTCTCAGTTCGAAGATGAATTGAAAATCGATAAATTACTGAAAGACGACGGAGACGAAAAGTAACCGCTGGTCGACTTCGTCGACATACCGGTCATCGTGACCTTAATGGCGAAGAATAAAAGTCTTTCAGTTTTTCCGCCTTTAATTTTCAATATATTTAAACCAGCACGAATGACATCTTATGATGTTATCCGCCACTTTAAGCGTAACCTACCGACTGGATTTGGAAAAATTGGCCACTTTGGAACATTGGATCCTTTTGCTTCAGGGGTTCTGCTGATTGGAATTGGTGGTGCTGCCAGACTCAATGACTACATTCATGACTTTCTACCTAAAAGCTACCTGGCGGTGGGAAAACTTGGGGATTGAAACGCCCACTGGCGATTATGAATCCGAAATTGTCCAACGGGATGATTCACTCTATCTGAAACGAGAGATCGCTGGCTTTAGCCCGGAGTTCATTCAGGAAAGACTGCGCTTAAAGTTTTTAGGTGAGTACTGGCAGGCACCTCATAAATATTCTGCTTCAAAATTCATGGGCCGCAACATGCACGAGTGGGCAAGGGAAGGCATTGAGGTCAAAAAAGAACCGGTTCTGAGACACGTTTATGACATTCAGGTTGTGCGCTACAAGTTTCCTTATCTCTCTGTACGGGTCACTGTGAGCTCCGGAACCTATGTCAGAACGCTATTTAATCATATGAGCAACGAACTTGGTACGATTGGATCCTTGATCGCTCTTTCCCGTGAGAAAATCGGTGAGATCATATCAGCTCAAGGATTAAAAATGAAGGATTGGCCTCAGGAACGTCGTCCAGAAATCATTCAGAATGGATTGCGAGTTGATAAAGTGCTGCCGTTTTCGGAAGTGATTCTCAATGAGACTCAGACTAAAGCTTTTAAAAATGGAGCTTTCCTGCGACCATCGCAATTGTCCATTAAATCTAATGGTAAATTATCAGAAAAACTTTTCTGGATGCTGGATGAAGAGCAAAATCTTCTGGGGCTCGGCGAACAAACTTTTCCTGAAGAATTAAAACCTAAGATAAATTTTCATTCAGTGGACCCAACCGAGCCTTAAGCTCATCATGGCCCGCATGCACTTTGCCCCAAATCGCCCGGCAAAACTCATCTGAATTTTTATAATCGGAAGGAACTAGTTCTTTGTGAACGATAATTCCGATGTGACGATTTGGTTGGATAGATCCTTTAGAGCTCAACACTCCGCGGGTTCCATAAATACTTGTAGGAATAACCGGGATATTTTCATTAAAAGCAAAGACTAATAGAGTTCTTTTAATCTGATCATAGTGTTTAGGAAGAGCGTCTTTAGAGCGAGTGCCTTCAGGGTAAACCTGCAGGCCGATTTTTTCGCTCATGATTCTACGCTTGGCCTGCTCAAAAACTTTCTTGCGTGAGTCCACTTTACTGCGCGATACCGGCATGGCCCCCGAAATCCATCCCAGCCATCCAAAGATGGGTATATAAAGTACTTCTTTTTTCATGATCGGTGGGGCCTGAAACATGGTCATGATCATAGGAATATCGATGTAGCTCTGGTGGTTGGCCACATACAGGCCATAAGGTGGGACCCCCCGGTAGGCTTCCGCCCGATAGTCTTCCTGTACATCCACATGGGCATGACAGCCATGGCGCAGCAGCATTTCAGAGCAAAAAGCCCAAACAGGGCAGACAATTTTTAGACGTCTTTCCAGGGGAAAGGGGATGGCGATTAAACATGCCGGCAGAAGCACGAAAAATAATAGGATAAGAGCGACTAAAATAGCTTTTATTTGAATCAGAACGATCATAGGCGACCATTGTACTTGTTTTACAAATAACCTAGCAAGGAAGTGGCTGATCTTTTTGTTCTATTTTAGAGCGCTCTTTGCTATAATTTATAAAGATTTAGAGCCATTTTTTGAGGAGTCATTTCGTGACAAGCAGTCTAATTGCCATGGGAGTAGCAGTCTTCCTAGTAATAAACTTGGTGGTAGGTCTCGCAGCCCTAAGCTTATTATTCGGGACTTTTGAAACCCTTTTTGGAAAACCAAAACTAAGCCTTCTTCGTTCTTCGAAGAGTGGAAACGTATTCGCTTTCGGATTCAAATGGAATTCGGCAAAAGAGCCGGCCCGTTTGGACACCATTAAATTGCGACTTTTCAATCCATTCGGAAGCCCGACTCAGGTTGAAGTGACTAAGCCATTCGAGCCAAAGTCATCAAGTTTTGCAATTGAAGTCGATATGGGACCTGGTTTCGTAGAGCTTCTGGGAGCAAAAGGTTTTGATTACGCTTCAATTGAAATTGAAGTGAATTCATCTAAAGACGGTGTGGCCTTCATTTTCGAAATGAAAGGTCCTAAGTTCAAAAAACTTATCTTTGATGCTAATCAGACAGTCGCAGAATACGTTGCCGCTAATAATCTTGAAACACAGAAAACCTCGAAGCCACCAATCGATATTCCTATTCGTAGCTTCATTGCTGACACCGTTCCAGGCAAAGGCCCGCAACTGAAACTGGCAACGAACCCAACCTTCGCAGGTGAGTTTGCTTCTGCTGGAGCAAGTGCTGGTGCTGCTGGTGGAGCTGCCGCTGCTGCTGCGCCTACATTTCCTGTTTCGAAAGTTTGGATTGAGCCAGGTTGTATTGTTTGTAATGCTTGCGAAGACATCTACAAAGAAGTTTTCGAAGTACTTGCCGATACCTGTATCATCCGTCCAAATGCTCCGCTGGATGATGGATTAAGAATTCAGGAAGCTGCGGAAGCTTGTCCAGTTGAAGTCATCAAATTTACCAAAGCTAGCTAAAAAAAAGCCCCTCTTTTGAGGGGCTTTTTTTTAAGATAATTTCTTCCAGAGAAGGTCGGTCTGGAAGAGGCTTTTCAACCCCTTCTCATTTTCATTCCAGATATCTTTCAAGGTTTCCCTGTGAGTTTTCAATTCCGGGCATTCGAAAGTCAGAACCGGAGACTCATATTTCTCTACGCCAAATGTTCCGAGAGAGCCTGGAGTAGGGTAACCAATATCCGAAGACATCTCATAGTTATTAAACTTCTGAAGGTATTCGGCTACATCCTGGCAGTTGCCATTGTGGTTAAGGATGGGCTTCCAGGTATGGAATGAAATGATCATTCCCGGACGATATTTATCTAATAGCTTTACCAGAAACTGATTTTCTGGTTCAGAGAGGGCCTTGCTGCCGGGATTGTACTTAGGCTGGGTCATGGTTGGAGACCAATCTTTGGTTGGCAGGTTTCGATTGAGATCAACCAGGTGAGCATTCACTCGGGTTTGAGCACGATAACCATCCACATTCAGGATAGGGATGACAACGATGGGCATATCCTTGAGGGAATGTTCATTCTTGAGCCAATTAAATAGCTCTTTAAGAACATAAACTCCTTCGACTTCGTCACCATGAACTCCGGCCATCAAGTAGAGATACTTGGGGGCCTTGATGTCTGTTTTGAATACCGGAATTGGGTGGCCCTCCAGAGAGGCGCCTTTTTCAATTTCTGAGAAGATCATAGTTTTTCGCGATGAAGAAAGACAGCTGATTGTCCAGGAGTTTCTTCAACCTCCACTTCAAGACTTGTGAATGAATAATTATATCGATGAGCAACTTTATTTCGAATTTGTTCAGAAATGTAGACGGCGATTCTTTCAGCGCTGGTATTAAGGATCGGCAGAAGAAGTGTGTCCGTCATAGGAATTGAAAAGACTGATTCATCAGGTGTCTCGATGACGTAGTTCTTCTTCTCTGTATAGATCTTGAGAAACTTATTATCTTTAGGAATAAGCAGTTTGTGGTCCAGTGAATCGCAAACTTCACGAACAATTGGTTTGATGTCCAGGAAATCAAAAACCATATCACCTGCAAGCTCTGGTGCCTCACCCTTGATCTGGACTCGGTAATTGTGTCCATGTAAAGGCTCACGAGTTCCATCTTCGAAAATCATGAAATGCGAGGATGCAAAATTAAAGTATTGCTTATAGACTTTAATCGAAAAGCTTGGACTCAAAGTTTGTTCCTGGTTAGGTTTCGCGACTAAAAAACGCGATAGCAAAACATACTTCGCTGTTCCAATCTTGGCAAAGGGAAAGACTCTTTTGCGACCGGTCAAAAGGCGTTAGTTCATGAAAAAAAAGCACCTAAAATCACTCGATAGTCTTGAAAAATGGCTGACCAAACAATTGGGTTCAAACGACCAGCTTCAAGGGGCGTTTGAGAGTATTCGAAATAGCTTAAATTCCGTTGAAGAAGCGGCTGAGGAGAAGGCACCCGAAGTACTCCCCGCACCGGTTGAAATTAGTCTTGAGCCTCAGACCATTGCCCTGTTTTCTGATGGCGGTTGCCGTGGAAATCCCGGCCCTGGAGCTTTTGCCTATTTGATTCAGGAGCATAGTGGGCAAGTGCTGGCAGAGGGCGTAGAGTATGAATCACTTACGACCAATAATAAAATGGAGCTCTCTGGACCTTTGAAAGGGCTAACCGAACTCATTGATGTTCTGGCCAGCAAAGGTAAAGATCCGATGTTAACCAAAGTAAAAGTTATTACTGATTCAAAATATGTCGTAGAAGGAATGAAATCCTGGGTACAAGGATGGAAATCCCGAGGTTGGAAAAAAGCTGATAACAAAACCCCTGAAAATTTAGACTTATGGCAATCACTGGATAAAATCAAAGATCGCTATATGCAAATTGAATGGATGTGGGTGAAAGGCCATGCCGGACATCCTCAAAATGAATACTGTGACCGTAAGGCCAACGAGGTCATGGATGATCGCTCTTCTCATTAACTTTTTGATTTTTTCTTCCTGGGGATGCGAATTTTCATCGGATAAAAAAATCTATTCATTCTCAGGTCCTGTTACTCAAGCACTGGAAGAATTAAACCTCTTAGATAAGCATCAGCTCAAAGGCATCTCTGTTTTTCATCCGATTGCAGCTCAGAAATTTAAAGGAAAACGTTTCGCCGGGGGAGTAATGCTTTCTCCTGCAAGCCTTTCTGAACTTTCAGGTGGCGTGGTTTTTTATGATGAAAGCCAGCAGCTGCGGCGAATGTTCAACCAGTATCCAACCGTTAAAACCGTGGAAGTTTCTACCCGCAACCTTACCCCATTGCAAGTGGATGAGAGCGTGCAAAAAATTCTCATGCCTTATTTAAGCAAGTGCTCCCGGATAATTTCGGAACAGAGAAAAAAACAATTGGTGAAATTACGTAACCTCATACCTCATTCAAAGACCTTCCTTTTCTTTCTGGGAGAAATTAAGGGAGAGAGAGTTCCGGAAATGCTGATGGTAAATGATGGTGTGGTGAAATGGATGCTGGATGAAAAACTCATCACATCTTATCCCTCGGAGCTGGCCTACGTGAATTGGTCTGCAAAAATCCTTCAAAGTATGTCTTCTGAAAGTTTTCAGATCGGTCTACGGGATTCAGCGGGACAGATGACAAAGTCATTCGCTCAAAAAGGAAAAATCATCAACCTGACTTTTCCCGGGGCACTTGTTCCAGGAAAAGGGCAGGTCGATGCCATGATCTATTTATTTGAAAACTTAGCGAGATGAGGCCTGAGGGACCGGTTGGCGAGCTACAATATCCTGAGCAATTTTTTTCATTCGAGCAAACTCTGCAGTGGTTGTAATCGATCCATTTTCTTTAATGGTCGATTTCATTTCTTCTGCTTGCTCTACTCGTGATTGAGAAGGTGGGTGGGATGACATGGCGTCTCCCAGCCTTGCCATGAATGAGTTCTGACCTTTCTTTGCAGCTTTTTCCATGGCCAGAAGTTTTTTGTAGAAATCACCAACATTATTTTTGTCGTATCCAGCTTTTACGGCATAACGGAAGCCAACTCGATCTGATTCCAATTCGTCTTCCTGGGAGTTTTTCATGAAGCCATATTTCTGAATCATTAATCCACCAACTGCTCCGCCTCCCAGACCATACATGGCGTACTTGGCGCGACAGGCGCTATCTCCCTCTCGACACAGTTTTTTACCAAGAAGAAATCCAGCCGCTCCACCTAAAGCTGCTCCCACTCCGCCAATTAGCCAGGTTTTCCCTTGCTCCTTTTTGGCAACATACATACGCTCAGCTGTGTGACGGGCCACCACGTGACCAATCTCATGGCCCAAAACACCAGCAATCTCTGCCTCCGAATCTGCGGCTGCAATAATAGGCGCTGTCATAAAGATGGCCCCGGCTGGAAGCGCGAAAGCATTGATCTGAGAAGAATCCACCACTGTGAAATTATATGTATATGGTTTATTGTTCAGGTTATTGGCGTTAACAATTTTCTGCCCCAGTCTTTCGATGTAGGCCTGAAGCTCTTTATTTTCAGACGCAGGGTATTCTTTTTTCATCTGCGCCAGAGCTTCTTTGGTTAGCTGCTTTTCCTGGTCCACAGTTAGCTCTACTTCCTGCCCGCTATTATCGCCCTCACGGTAACGGTCAGCGTATTTCTTGGATGAACACCCCATCAGCGCCAGGATCAAAATCAGAAGCAATGCTAGAAATCTTTGTGTTTTCATATATTTCTCCACGAAACAAATTAACACATTTTATGTAAATGGATAAGATGATCCAAGTCTTATGTCTATATTTGAACTAACTGATCCTTTATTTCTTCCGCATCATGGTTGTGATGTGAAATTTACTGCCTCTCCTGGGGAGATTGCCCTCCTTTGGGGGGAAAATGGCATTGGTAAAACAACTTTACTGCAACGTTTCTATAAGCGTTTTGAGTCGGAAGCTGTTATGGTTGATCAAAAAGCCTTAGATTTTTTTTACGATCGATCTATCGGAGTCCTGCTGGATTTCTTTTCCAACTCTCAATTGCCAGGCCTTGAGTTTTCCCGATTCACCCATTTAACTCAGATCTTTGATCTATCTTCCAAGCGCGATCGCCTGCTTTCGCAATTGTCTGGGGGAGAGCTGCAGATGCTCAAGCTGACCCTTTGCTTGTGCGTGAAAAAGCCCATTTATCTTCTTGATGAACCTTTCCAATACCTTGATTCCAATCGCCGAAAACAGCTAGCTGATTTTTTAATTCGTCTCAAAGAAGAGAAAGCTACGGTCGTGATGGTTGAGCATAACTTAGAAAGCATTCCTCAAAGCTGGAATCGCTATCACCTCATCTTAGATGAGAGTTGTTTAAAGGTTGGCCCATGAACTATCTTTTGATTCGTATGGGCTGTGCCTTTTTCACCGGTGTATTACTTTCTCAATCGGGTTCTCTAATTCAGCTTTCAACTCGAAATATTTTATCCAGCCCTTCGACTCTTGGACTCGATGGACTTGCCGTCCTTTCAGTTTTACTGATTCATTCTTTAACTGTGTTTTTAGGGGTTCACCTCCATCCAGCGGTTATAGCCCTTGCCGGAATTCCTCTGGCGCTTATCATTGGTTATTGTTATCCCCGTTTTATCGGAGCAGACCAGCGCTTTGAAAGAATCTTGTTAATCGGCGTAACTTTTAACTTACTTGTGGGTGCAGTCTTTTCATTCTGGCAATTTCTGTTTCTTGCCTTCAATTTACCATTCCCCGTTGAACTTTGGTTTGGCCACTTTCGGTTTGCTTCCCTCACAAATTTGATGCTGGTACTTTTTCTACAGATAACTGTTTTGATACTGATGCGAGGGATGCTTAAGGATTTAATGCTCTTTTCATTCGGGACCCAACTCAGCCGTAACTGGCAATTAAATCAGGCCCGCCTGTTTAAATTGATTTTTGTAATTTCAACGCTGATTACTTTTTTTGTAATCGTACTTTTTGGAGCTTTTTCCTTCCTGGCCTTGGTGTTTCCTATAATATCCCGCAAAATCTGGTTCAGACGCCATGATCTCAAGGGAGAGTTCTACGTGGGGGCGTTCTTAAACGGTGTTCTGCTTATGACTATAGACTTTCTGTGCTATCAGTTTCCCATCATGGGGGCGGAGGTACCGGTCGGGTTAATCATCACCGCGGTTGGAGCGGTGAGTCTAATTACTCTTCTTTGGCAGGCACACAAACCATCAGAAATTGTGGCAAAGCCATAGAAATGAAGTTATTCTTTTTATGATTTTCATTAACAAAGGATTGCTGATTATGAAAAAAGCATGGCTTATTTCTGGCCTCGTTCTCTCTTCTCTAACTCTCGTTTCTTGTAATTCAAATGATCCAAAAAAAATCAGTCTTGAATCAGACGACGACAAAACATTCTATGCTATGGGTTACATGCTGGGTGGAAACCTTCAGCGTTTAAGCCTTTCTGACAAAGAACTTGCTGCTCTTTATAAGGGTATCTCGATGGCTTCTAAGAATGAAAAGTCTGAAGTTGATATGGCCAAGTATCAGAATCGTATCCAGGAAGTTTTCAAAGCTCGTATGGATAAAGTTGCTCAGAAAGAAAAAGATTCTGGTAAAGCTTTCATCGAAAAATTTGTTAACGATGAAAAAGCTACTAAGACTGAATCTGGTCTAGCTTATAAAGTTATCAAAGAAGGTACAGGTGCTACTCCAGGTGCTGAAGACGTAGTTGAAGTTCACTACCACGGTACTCTTACTGACGGTACAGTATTTGATTCTTCTGTTGAGCGCGGTAAGACCATCTCTTTCCCACTTAACCGTGTTATCAAGGGCTGGACTGAAGGTCTTCAAACTATGAAAGAAGGCGGAAAAACGAAGTTCGTTATTCCTGCCGATCTTGCTTACGGTGAAGCTGGTGCTCCTCCAAAAATCCCAGGTGGCGCTACTCTGGTTTTCGAAGTTGAGCTATTCAAAGTAACTAAAGCTGCCGACGCTGCTAAGGCTGAAGCTGCTCCTGCAAAAGCTCCTAAGAAGAAATAATTTTTTGTGAGATAGTTCTTGATAAAAAGGCCCGGTTTAAACCGGGCCTTTTTTTGTTAGAGAGCTTGAGCGAAAGATTTTGGTTCAACTTTTATAGCTTGATGGGCACAACCGAGGTTATAGAGAAAGGGTTTCTTTGTGACCTTAACCAAAACGTCAAGTTTTGCATCAAAATGAAGCTTCAAGTCTTTTTTAAGTGGCATAGAGTAGATAGCACCAACGCTATTAGCAGTTGCATAGCTGTTGGCTTTAGTTTTAATTGAATTAATAGTGCTTATAATCTCAGGGGAAAATTGGACATGCTCCGAAGAGTCTTTAATAGAATCGTAAGTCCGGACCAGGTTAACGAGATCCACTTTTTGGTTTGTGCTTAGTGAGTCAAATGTTGCCGAGGTGATGGTTTGTGATTCTAGAAGTTCCGAATGTTGAGGAAGAAGAAAGTGCTCGGCGCCGATCTCCTCGGCTGATTCAGTCAGGGCTGCTAATTCTGGATTTTGTTGAAGAACTTCACTAATGGCAATTTCTTCCTCTATCTCAAGGGTAAGAGGTTTCAAGGCAGGTAGTGCTATGTTTGCAACAACCCCAGTGCCTGCGCTAACACTTGTACCAGAGCCTCCGGAACCATTGGACGGATCACCTTGCTGAGCATTTCGACCTGAATGGTTTGCTTCAATTTGATAGAGCAGGGTACATACTGAATCTGGAAGGACTGATTTAACAACCTTCATCTGACAGTTGTCAGGATTTCTTATTCTGGCAACAAAGTCCCCTGCAAGGCAAGTTAGTTTACCATTGCGCATGTAGAAGTCGACTTTACCTTGCATGTCAGTAATTTTTTGTTTGAAAGTTTCAAACACTATGTTCCCGCAATGGCCTTGCTGTACGAGAGTTTTAACTCTGTTTCCGAGGCTAAGTTTGGCATCAGCATCAGTAACTTGGCTAAACTCTGGAATCTTGTACTCAGGAACTAATTTCACATCAATCTTCTCGATCAATGCTAGTGATCCCCAGTTTACAGTTCCAGCTCCGCCACCACCTCCTGGACCAACAGGATCGGAAACAGGTGCTGGAGGGAGAGTCTGAGCATCACCACTTATCGAGGTGTAGGCATAGGCACTCGGGATGAGAAGATTGTTTTTTATCTGTGAGATGACCTGCTTTAATTTTGACTCAGGAACGTAATGAGTGGTGGACTTAATAACCTGGAGGAGTGGAACTGATTGGATTTGAAATTGGTGACCGAATCGATCGGTCCTTTTTTTGCCGGATATGAAATAGGTTAAACTATATAAATAGCGGGCACCAGCGTTTCCTACCTTCAGTGCTCTGCAAGTTCCTACCTGATTCTGAATGGAGAGCTGGGCTGCAACCTCAGGTTTCATCTTTGAAAAAATTGCTGAAGTTTCACTGCTGCCAAGATTGGTGGATTGCGCTTGAGCATTCAAAATGATTGTGGCCAATAGCATACCAGCAAATGGTTTTTTCAAGTCCATAAAACGTACCTCTTACCCTTTGGGTGGTTGAATGTTTAAATTATAGGCCACCTCAGGAAGGATCAAAACAGGCAGTTTTTTATACAAATCACATATTCATAAATCTATTGGGTTAGGAGTATAAAATGAATATATTAACAACCTAATCCCTGGCAATTTTTGTTGGTGGGAGAATCTTATTTCAAGGGGTTGCTTACTTTTTGAATCCCCCTATAATGAAGCTTAAGGAGCATTTTGCATGAACAACGAGAAAGGGATGTCTTTAGTCTCAATCATGGTCGCCATTGGTTTAACCGGGGTCTTAGCAGTCATCCTAATGAATCTTTCCGAGCAGCAGAATAAGCAACACAAAAAGTCTTTGCTGGATGGTGAGCTGACGGAAGTCTATGCTCAATTTAATCGTGTGATCAATCAACGCGATTCATGTGGTTCAACCTTCATCGGTCTTCAGAAAGGAGATACACTCAAAGAATTTCGATATTCGTTTGATGCAAATCAAGACCCCTTTGCTGAAGTCGGAAAACCTTTCCGATCTACAAAACTGATCCTGAAGAGCATGAAGATCCTTACCAATGCTGAGATGACTGCAAAAAATATTCCGATTCCACCAAAAGACAAACAAGGTTATACCAACGCCGTACTTGAAATCGTGATGGAAAAACCAGAAGGAACATTAGGGGGAAGAGAAAATCTTAAGCGATTTGATGTACCAGTTGCGATGGGCAAAGGTGAGATCATTAAGATGGCTGATCCCAATGCGATTGAGTCTAATTGTAAAACGATCACCAGCAACCGAGGTTGTATTGCAAGTTTTGATACTGGTGTATGCCCCAATAATGCGACGGATGCCATGGTGAACGCTGGGATACACTATTTTGGTTACTGCGTGGACCCGAATCCTAGTAATCCGCAAGAAGAGATCATCCTTCGTTGTACAACTAGTATCTGATATGATTCTTGAAGTTGTTTACAATGATACAGGCGTTCGAGACAGGATTAAAATTCCTGGAAACAAATGTGTGGTTGGTCGCTCATCAAAAGCTGATTATCAAATTGATCTGGAATGTTTTTCTCGCAATCACTTTCAAATAGAATGGGTGAATAAAGAGTTTTATCTTACCGACCTGAACAGCACTAATGGCATCTACGTTAACAGTGAACGTCTCCCGGCAGGTGTTCGGGTATTGTTTAAGAACTTTTTTCCGGTGGAAGTCGGTGGCAAAGTTTCGATCTCCATTTTTACTGATGATTCAGATTCAGAAACTCCTTCACCATTGAGATCCCCGCAATCAATGGGAAGAGCTCATTCTGAAACTAATCAAACGAGAACGAAGTTTGTGAATTCAGGTCGTAAGGCAGCAGCTCCGAAGCAAACGAGGAGCTCCTCTGGTCCTCAGAGCTATTTAAAGATATTTGGTCTCGTATGTG
This sequence comes from Halobacteriovoraceae bacterium, assembly GCA_040382895.1. Taxonomy (GTDB): domain Bacteria; phylum Bdellovibrionota; class Bacteriovoracia; order Bacteriovoracales; family Bacteriovoracaceae; genus Peredibacter. The sequence goes on along the minus strand of JBEIEO010000003.1, from coordinate 18,916 downwards.
TTCTTGGATTCTTGGGGTATTACTTTTATGAAAGCCATCAGAAGCCGAAAGAAAACATTCATCCAGTAGCCGAGACTAATATTATTACAAAGACCCACCTCAAGGTTTCTTCGGATGAGCTTTCTAAGCTTCCAGAATCTAATAGCTGTCTTGAGTTCGGAGCATTATGTAACGATCTAGGATTGATTCATCCAACTGAAAGAATGGCCACTTCGAGCGATAAGATTTTTGTCTTCGTTAACACTCAGGAACAGCTAGCAAAATTAAATTCACCATACATGAATGAGTTTCCCCTCTCTGATCGAACCGAGTATCTTCTCGCCTATATAGCCTTTCATCCGAAATTGGTGGCAGAGGCAAGGAAGAACTCCTTCAAGCAAATCGTTGCGATCAATGTTGAGAATATCGGCGATATCGTCAAAGCGAGGAATGCTTACGCTCTTGAAACCAGTAATATGCCTGAACTGAATGAGGATGGGCATAAAAGTTTCTTTTCCAATCTCTTCTATGCTGGATTTCATCGACCCTATAAGGTCCATCTCAAATCATTCGCTGAATTCACGTCTTTGTAGGGCAAAATAAAAGGCAGCCTAAGCTGCCCTTAAACGATTCTATTTCTTGCGAACTTATCTTGATTTTGGTTTGAACCAGCAAAGCGGACGGTTACCAATCTTATCTCCCAGAGACGGGTGACAAGTTCCTTTCACTTCTTCTTTCTGTGAAACATCTTCGTTGAAAGATTTGTCACAAAGAGCGCCCTGGAAATAAGTATCCAGACGGCACTGAGCTTTCGGGTGATTGTCGTCAGTCTTGGTTACAATTTTTGAATCTGGACTATCAAACTTTGTGTCTGGAAGCCCGCTTAGCTCAGAGAAAAGATTCGCTACTGATTTACCGGCCATACCGATACGAACGCAAAGAGCAGTGTCTTCTCTGTCGCTCTTATAAGTTTTAGTACAGCTATCAACAAGCGCTTTAGGTACTGACATAGCAGCTACGATAGCGACGTTGTTATCGTTCAAGAAAGCCTTACGAAGACATTTTAGAGAAGAGAAGTAATCCGCCTGGCCTTCGTTTGAAGCCCAACCTGAAAGACCATTAAGTTTCTTCGGAGCTCCACCAATGTGGTGACCAAGTTCGTGACAAACAACGAGGGCCATACCGTCTTTAGTGATTGTTTTATGACGAGCGAGACCACCAAACATAGCAACTTTCCACTCAGATCCGGACTGCAGAGCGTAGGCGTTTACTTTTCCGTCAGCCCAGTTACGCTCGATAGAAAGTCGTCCGCCCATGCTTGATACGATTGGAGCGTAGATTTTTTCTACTTTATCGATGGCTTCATTAAATTGAGCCTCATTAATGCCAGTGTTGATGCTTTTCATTCCAGCTGGGATGTACAAATCGTTTTCTGGGAGGAATCCGCCCTTACCATCGATTGAACAAGCTAGGGCAGCACCTGCTAAAGACAACCCGATAACCATAGTTGTCGTTTGAAGTTTCTTAAACATTTTCTATCCTCCGTGATCTTTACACTTCCGTGCTAGGATTCAGTTCGTTTTCCGCGACAACATTCAATCGTTCGCAAGAGAACCTGTCCAGTCGGATTTAAGGCAAGCATAATTATGTAAGAATTTGTTGGAAATCCGACTTTTTTTGACGGATATTTAATGCAGATCACAAGGAGCACCATATGATGCAAGTGTTTGTTTTTGTTCCGGAAACTCACAAGGAAAAAGTGAAGCAGGCCATGTTTGATGTTGGAGGCGGTAAGATTGGGAATTACGACAGTTGTTGCTTTGAACACCAGGGCACTGGTCAGTTCAGGCCTCTTCCTGGGAGCAATGCTTTTCTGGGAAAAATGAATGAGCTAGAACAGGTACACGAAGTTAAAATTGAAATGACTTGTGAGGATCATCTTTTTCCCGAAATCATAAAGGCGATCCGTGCTTCTCATCCCTATGAGACACCTGCTTTTTACGGGATTAAAACAGTCAATCTTTAAGCTTAAACAAAAGACTCAAAAATTATCCTCTTTGTTCCGAAAGGTCAGATGGAACAAAGAGGTTTGAAATGAGATATCTATCCATTCTTTTATTTTCAGCATTCATTCAGAATGTCGTAGCTGAAGAAGTGACCAAGGTTGAGCCTCAAAAACTAGCTCATCCAACGAGAGAAATTTCGATCATTGTTACCAAAGAAGGGTACTACCCAAAATCCATCTCTGTCTTTGAGGGAGAGAAGGTAAAGTTCTATGTCACATCCACAATAGAAGAACCAAATTGTGTCATCGTGGAGTCTCATAAGGTCTTTATGGCCGCCAATAAAGGTAAGGTAACCGAAGCGGAAACCGTCTTTGATAAGGCGGGAGAATTCGCTTTTTATTGCCCGAGCTCAAAAAATGACGGGAAAGTTGTCGTGTTAAGGAAAGCTATGCCGAAAAGAGAAGTAGCATCTGAGCAGAAAGGCGATGAGCCTTCTGTCTGGATGCCCAGAGAATATTAGGAGCTCATAATTAATGAGTGGTGTATTTCAGGACGCAATTGCTAGTTTACTTTCGCCGATCGCTGATCTTTTAAAAGATCCGGGGGTCTCCGAAGTAATGATCAATGGTCCATTCGAAATTTTCGTGGAAAAAAAGGGACTGGTTTACCGGGTTCCGAATCGTTTTCCAGATGATGAAGCCCTGATGGCTTCCATGCGTGCAGTTGCCCAGTCAGTTGGTCGAGTGGTGGATGCCGATAATCCGCGTCTCGATGCCCGTCTTCCTGATGGTTCCCGTATTGCAGTGGTTATTCCTCCTATGGCCAAGGCCGGCGTGACGGTTGCCATTCGTAAATTCTCTGAAGAAAAACTAGGTTTAAAAGATCTGATCAACTTTGGTTCTCTGTCACCTGATGGTGCGCGCTTCCTGGATTGCTGTATGTACCTGGGAAAAAACACGCTGGTCAGTGGCGGTACCGGGTCTGGTAAAACCACCATGCTAAACGTCCTCGGTGGACGAATGCCAAAAACTCAGCGACTACTGATCATCGAAGATGCTGCGGAATTACAGATTAAAGCTGAACACGTTGTTAGATTCGAAACACGAAAAGAAAATAAAGAGCGTGGAATCAAAGAGGTGACCATCCGGGATCTGGTAGAGTCAGCTCTTCGTCTTCGTCCTGACCGAATTATCGTCGGAGAGGTGCGAGGAACTGAAGCACTGGACTTGTTGAACGCCATGAGTACCGGTCACGAAGGTTCCATGGGAACTGTTCACGCCAATACCCCGATTGATGCCTGCACTCGCCTTGAGACTCTGTGTCTGATGGGCGAAACAAAAATTCCACCTGATGCCATTCGTAAGATGGTGGGAAGTGCTCTGCAAATGATCGTTCAATGTTCCCGCTACCACGATGGTGGTCGTCGTACTTCTCACATTTCAGAAGTTCTGGGTGTAGATGAGCACGGTCGCTATATTGTGAAAGATATTTTTCGCTGGATTCAGACCGGTAAAGATCCTGACACTGGTAGATACATCGGTGAAATGGTTGCGACTGGTTACGTGCCGACTTTCTTTGAAGAGTTCGTCGCCAATAAATTGCCTTTCCCTAAGACTAATTTCAAGCCACCTGAGTGGGCCGTTCCCCTGCTGAAGAAAGCTTCTTAAGGGAATGCAAAAATCTCAACGCAAAAAAGTCATTATGCTTCTGCTGAGCCTTGCGTTCACCGGAATCGTTATGCGACTTTTGAGTCCACCGGCGAAGCTGGATGTACGCTTTTTTTATACCATTTCTGAAGCCCAGCAGTTCTTTTCAGAACTCACACCGATTCAAGCCCAAAAGTATTTTTGGGGTGAGCTGGTGGATCTATGGTTTATGTTCAATTACTCCTGGTTATTGTTTATTTGGGCAAAGAATTTGAGCTTGAGAAAACCCATGTTGACCTGGACCACCGGGGTGCTGGATCTGGGCGAAACAGCTCTTATTTTAAGCTATCTCTCAGGCCATCCCCTTGGGTTGGAAGGAATGCGCTGGTGCTCAACTTTAAAATGGAGTGCCGCTCTGGTGACCTTATTTTCCCTGGCAATCCTCACTTTTAGACGCAAATCCCCAACGATCTAAACACCCTTTTGCTGCATAGCTTATCCGCTTATTTTTTGGCAAAAACTCCCAGTCTGCGGTACCTTTTAGGGCAAATAAAAAGGAGCCACTCATGAGTAGCATTAAGAATATCCATGCGCGCCAGATTTTGGATTCTCGCGGAAATCCCACCATTGAAGTTGATGTCACCACTGATAAAGGATTTGTTGGTAGAGCATCCGTTCCTTCGGGAGCTTCAACTGGTAGCCGTGAAGCACTTGAGCTTCGGGATGGTGATAAAACTCGCTTTATGGGCAAAGGTGTTCTTAAAGCCGTTGAGAATGTGAACAAGCTTATAGCTCCAAAGCTATTGGGCAAAGACGTTTTCGATCAACGTGGCATTGATCACCTGATGCTGGAGCTCGATGGAACAGAAAATAAAGAAAAGCTTGGTGCCAATGCTATTCTTGGTGTTTCGATGGCTGTTTGTCGTGCCGCTGCCCTTGAAAAGAATAAGCCAGTTTATAAGTATCTTTTTGAAGATCTGAAAGTCCCGAATCCAGTAGGTAAGCTTCGTCTTCCGACTCCTCTTATGAATATCATCAACGGTGGGGCTCACGCCTCCAATAACCTGGACATCCAGGAATTCATGATCGTTCCTCACATGAAGAAAAGTTTCTCTGAAAACTTTCGTGCTGGAGTTGAAGTATTCCACCATCTAAAAAAAGTTCTCCATGATAAAGGTTACTCAACCAACGTAGGAGACGAGGGTGGATTTGCTCCCGATCTTAAGAGCCATGACGAAGCGATTGAATGTATTTTAAGTGCCATCGAGAAAGCTGGTTACAAACCAGGCATTGATATTTCACTTTCTCTGGATTGTGCCGCTTCCGAGTTCTATGAAAATGGAAAATACAATATGCAGGGTAAGACCTACACATCGGAAGAAATGATTGGCTACTACGAGCACATCATGAAAATTGCTCCGGTTTATTCCATTGAAGATGGCTTTGATGAAAGTGATCGTGAAGGCTTCATGAAGTTTCAGGCAAAACTTGGTAGCAAGTTAACAAATGTTGGTGATGATCTGTTCGTAACCAATGCTAAGATCCTCAAGCGTGGTATCGATAATAAAGAGGCAAACGCTATCCTGGTAAAAGTTAACCAAATCGGTTCTCTGACTGAGACGTTTGATACCTTAAAGCTTGCTTATGAAAATGGCTTCAAGGCCATTATCTCCCACCGTTCCGGAGAAACTGCGGACGCTTTTATTGCAGATTTGGCAGTGGCCTCAGGTGCTGGTCACATTAAAACGGGGTCTGCTTCTCGTTCTGATCGAATGGAGAAATACAATCAACTTCTTCGCATCGAAGAAGAATTAGGAGCCTCAGCTCAGTTCGATCCAGTTAAATAAGCTAATTACAATTAAAATTGGGGGACTTCGTTCCCCCCATTTTTTTATTTGTCTTGAGTTCAGTTGACCCGTAAAATACTTGTAAGCGAAGGACCTTTTCCCCCTCTAGATGCTTAATAGGAGGTCCCATGAACACGAAGTTTTTCCTTGGCCTGACGTTCTATCCAGACAATTCTTTTTCAAAGAACATCGAGAGTTTTCGTTCAAGGTTCGATACCAAATATCAGACGAACCCTTATCTCCATTTACCTATCGTCCCTCCATTTGAGATTGAAGTCACTGAGGTTAAAAAGCTTCAGCAGGAGCTTGTGGAGGAGTTGGAATCATTTTTCTTTGAGAATACAGCGAATCACGTATTGAAGTTTGCTGGTCTCGATGTCCATGAATATAAGAAAAATAAAATCCTTTATCTAAATCCCATCATTGAGGAAGAGCTTGCTCTTTGTCAGGAATCAGTCTTTGCCATTTGCCAGTCTTACATAAGTGACCGGGAAAAGAAGATGAAGGAAGATAAAAAGACCTTTTTGACTATCGGCCGGTTCCAGGATTCCCCTGATCTGCACCTTTCAATTGATCAGGCACGAAGAGAATTTCAGGAATTCACGGCCCTTGCCTATCAATCCATTTGCCTGTTCTCTAAAAACAACGGTACCTGGTACCGGGAAGCTGATTTGGTGACTTTTGAAAAACCTGATGTCTCTTTTTTACAATCAACAGTTGCTTCCCTATAATTGATCCATGAAATGGTTTTTTCTCATTACTTTGTTTGTGACTGAAGCTTTCGCGCAGTCACAAACCTCTTATATTCCTTACACCCGAACTTTGCGGGCCAAGGGCTATCAAATCGGCGTTTATAACGATTCCTTCACTTCTCAGAAATATATCGATAACGATGGGAAGAGGCAGGACTTTTCTGATGGCTATTCGTTCAACCGTATTCAAAGTGAAGTGGCAGGCCATTATGGTGCAACTAACGACCTCCAATTTGGACTTGGTTTCCGTTATCGTCGCAATCAAGCGAAGTATTTATTAAGTAACGAAGAGATCACCGCCACTGGCCAGGGGTTGCAATCAACTTTTGCTAGTATCATGTTTGCTTTCGAGCCTGTGGACGAAATGTACTACGTGTTGGAGGGAACATTCCGATACACCCCATATACAAATGAAGAATACGATTCCACTGTAGATGATCCAAAAACGCTGATTTTGGGAGATAGTGGAAATGAAATCTCAGCCGGTGTTGGGATGACCTACTACGCCAAGAAAGATAAATTTCTCACTCTTCGTGGTGGGTATCGGCGTCCTGGCACAGATCTTTCTCATGAGTTTTATTATGGTTTAGAAGGAGCCCTGGCCTGGAAATATGTAGCACTCCTGGCGGGAGTCGATGGTGTTTCTTCGCTTAATAATGATCCCTATGAAGATGATCCTGCGGGAAGACCCATCCTCAATACAGGCGGAACTCGACTGTATAATTCCGAAAATAGAGAATGGGTTACTCCTTATGTGGGACTCAACTTTGCTCTAGGAAAAACCTGGAGAATTGAACTTCGGGGCTCTCAGGTTGTAAGTGGACATTCAACGGATCTTGGCTCAGCTTTTGGTTTTAACATCATTAAGCGTATGGATAAAGATGCGACTCGCTTGGTAGACGCAAAATTTAAATCCTACGATATCGAAATGAACGTCACCAAAGTTTCCCCTAAAAAGGAATACATGGTGGTGGACAAGGGTCTGGCCGATGATATTGTTAAGGGAATGAGAATTGATTTCTTTGAGTTCGATTATATTGGTGGAAACGTTCTGGTTGCTTCCGGAGTGGTCATTAAAATCAATGCCGAGACATCAATTGTCAAAATCACAAATCGGTTCAACATGAGTAAGGATCTTAAAGAAGGCTTAATTGGGAGAGCTTCACTTAAGTGAAGTTTTGATAAAAGCTTCGGCCTCTTCTAAAGAAATCGCCTGGGCCGCATCACTTACTGACTCTTTCGGTCGCGGATGACATTCTACCATGACACCATTGAGACCTAACTGAAGGCTGGCCTTGGCCAGAGGAATAACAAACTCCGCTTTCTTTGAACCATGGCTTGGATCGATGATGACTTTGAAGCCGGACTTATGAGCTTCCATGGCAGCGATGAAGTCTAATTGCACACCGGTAGGGGAAGTAACGGAACGGGTTCCGCGTTCGCATAACACGATCTTATCTTTTGGAACTCCACCCTTCATCAAGTAGCGGGCCGATTCCAACCATTCTTCCACCGTGTTGGCAAAACCGCGCTTTAGTAACACAATATCATGCTGATCACTGAAGTGTTTACCTACAGCTTTCAGGAGCTCAAAGTTTTGCATGTTCCGGGCGCCGATCTGAATCACAGAGGCCCAAGGCGCGGCCACATCCAAATGATCGTTAGAGCAAACTTCACAGACAAAGCGCAGTTCATCTTTAGAGTAGGTCTCGCGGAGAGTTTTTAAGATGGTCAGGCCATCCCGACCCAATCCCTGGAATGAATCCGGATTGGTTCTCGGTTTAAAAAGTTGGGTGCGCAGATAGACCAGGCCGTGCCTTTTTAACAAGGCAGCTACTGGAGCAATTTGCTCAAGAGACTCTAATGAGCAAGGTCCGAATATATAAAGAGAAGTAGACTTGGGTTCCATAAGGCAATTTTTGTTTGGTTGTAACCAGTTGAGATCAGGTTAGAATGGTATAAAGAAATCTTTCCATACTGACAAGGATAAAGCTCATGAAGCCCTATCGCCTGAAGTTTTTACTAGTACTTGCTATCGCTATTTGGGGAAATGCCTCAGAGGCGAAGAGATTTTCGAGTAAGTATTGTGAGTTTGAGCTTCCTCCTGGATGGGAATGTGCCCTTGAAGGAACGGAATACGTTTGTCAGAGCGAAAACGCTGATCGCAAAAAAGAATCCATTATCATCCTTGCCGCCAAGATTCGTGGAGAGCAGGATAACCTGGATGAGTACATGGCCTATTTGAAAAAGTCCAAAGAGTACGCTCTTCCTGGTGGAAAAAAACAAATCTCTGAGCCAAAGACAACTAAGCTTTCGCGTGTAAATGATCACCAGTGGGTGGATGCTCTTCACCTGGCCTCGGAAGTTCCAGGCTTCTACACTCGCTACCTTGCTACTGTAAAAGAAGATCTTGGTGTGGCCGTGACTTTCTCTGTGAGTAAAGACATGTACACGCAATACCAACCAGTGATGGATAAGCTCGTATCTACTCTTCGAGTTTTCCGTCAGAAAAAAGCTGAACTCGCCGACCTTCGTACTGGTAAGTCAGAGGATGCGAACTTCGCTGATACAACCTTCAATCCAAACTCTGCCATGGACCTTCAGGCAAACCGCACTCAGAAGCGTGCGGATGAAGGCGGAGAGGATAATACCAATCTCATGCTGATTGCCCTAGCGGTTGTCGGTGGGGTTATCTTTGCTATCTCTAAAGGTAAAAAGAAAGGCAAAAAGAAAAAGTAGCAAGGATTTTTGGCACGTTAACTTAAGTGTTCGTCTTTTGATTCATAGTACTTAGAAGCTTTCCCGCCCCTCGGAACGGAGATCAGGCGGGAAGTTTTTTTTGTGGGGTAAAATAAGGTTATGAAAAAAATATTTGCAATCCTCTTTAGCTTCCAACTTATTCTCTCACCGCTTGCCTACTCCAATACCCCGGGCACTGAGGAGGATGCTTACACCACGACAGGCACTGGAAGCAAAGGTGCAAACGGTGGATATGACTTTTATGTTAATCAAGTAATGATGATTGCCACCAGTGCTATTGGATCAAGTATCCTTTCGCAATGTCTTGAAGGTATCAAGATTCCATCTATCGCAACATTTATGGGCGGATCACTTGTACACATCCTTTCTGAGATTCTGGCCGCAAAAGACAAGAATGACAAACGCAATCAAAAACTAAAGGACATAGAAATTCTTGAAGAAAAGCTTGCAAAGAAAGGTGATAGTTTTCAAAAAGATGCTCTCTACGCACAATTAAAAGAAGAAGAGGATGTAAGAGATTTTCTTCAAAATCGTGTAATTTGGATGTCTGCAATAACTGCGATTTATGCAACAGCTATGGGGTTGGCGATAGGCGAGGAAACTGCAGGTTTGGCATCCGGTGGAGTTATAGCAGGTGCTGCTTGTGGTAAATATGCAGGAGCCTGCACATTAGGATACGCAGCTTGTCTTGGTCACTGTGTGGGGGGAATCGCTGCGGCTTTGGGAAAATTAAAAGCCATCTCTACGATGCCGGACCCAGCAGCAAGAACAGCTATTACAACTTTCTGTACTTCATTTAGTCCAGCTTTAGTTGGCTGCCAAGGCTTAGTCCAAACTTATTTACCTTGGGCTTATGGTGCTTGCCAGATGCTACCCGTAGATGGGGGAACATCAATGTTTAGCTGGGGTGGACTTCTTACTATGGGGTATGGTTTAGCGGCCAGTCAGGCGGGTTCTAAGCAAGGTCAAATCTCACAGTATGGAACGATGTTGGTTGGACTGGTGAGTATGCTAGTTCCAAGCTTTAGCAAATTTGTAGTTAAAATGTACCAATTTCCTATACCAAGATCGATAACTTTTGGTGCTGCTACTGCTTTTTCCGGAACTGTTCTTAGTGGACTGATCGTGAGACTTAATAAGGCAAATAAAAATGTCAAAACTCTCGAGAATGCTTACAACAAGTTTGTAGTTGAATCTAATGGGACCAATACTGGTACCGAAACTCTTGAACCCACTGATCAACCTGGTGGTGGTGGTGGGCAAAACAACGTTGCTGGACCAAAAAGAGGTAACCTAAAAGAATTGGCGCAAGGTTTGAAGCCCAAAAGATGTCTTACAAAAGGTGCTAATGGATTTGATATTTCAGAGAAAGGCTGCGCCAACCCTTTTAGAATTCCAAAATTTCCTATGTCGAAATTTAATCTTCCTACACTTTCAAAAGTGGGTGGCTTAACTACTGACATGGTTAATGCTTTGGCCTCTGGTGACGAAGCTGGAGCCGCTAATATTTCTACTGAGATTGGATTAAACGCTGCAAAAGTAACTAAAGAAGTGGATGCACTAAAAGTTCAATATAACGAATTGATGAAGAAGAATAAACAAAATCCTGTTGATTTTGACAAATCGATTAAAGAGCAAGTTGCTTCTATGCAGGCCACTTTGAATGCAACGGCGAAACAAAACAATGTGAACCTTGCAGATTTAGCTAAAGGAGATAATACTTTGTCAGAGCCTGAGAAAGCAGCAGAAGATATAAAAGCCACAACTGTACAAGCTCCTGAAGTACAAGTGCCTGCACCTGATTTATCTCTAATCAATTCTGAAGAAACTGTGGCAGATGAAAATTCCATTATTAAACCTTCATCATCAGAAGATAATCTTGATAACTATGAGTCCAATGAGGAGGACATTAACAAGGCTCCCGACGTCTCAATTTTTAAACAACTTTCTAATCGCTACATTCTGAATTACACCAAGATCTTTGAGCGCAAAAAAGCCCCAGAACCTGTTCCAGAAGAGTCTAAGAATTAGTGCCAAAAAAGATAGTCATAAAAAGGGCTCCTAAGGGAGCCTTCTTTATTTCAAGGGCTTGAAATCACTGGTTTTTACTGATCTCTGAATGAGCTATAACCACTTAAAACCTATAATTAAATCAAGAATTTCAGAATGAAGCCGATAAGATTAATAGGATATTTTTAGCGAGAGCTTATGAAAAAATCATTGATCACTATTCTTACTCTAGCCCTTAGTTCGACTGTGTTAGCACAGTTGAATTTGCCTGGTACGAATCAAGGTGGGCCGCAAGGTTTTAATCCGAATGCTCAATGTGAGACTTCTAATGGAGTTGATCCTCTAGCACAAACAGCAAAAACAAGAAGAGAAAACAAAGCTCTTACACCACCTGTAGAAACGCCACTATCATCTTGCGAGCGCAAGTTAATCGTAGCTCTGGCTAACAAGAAAAATGATATCGGTGATGCTGCTGCTCCTAAAGCAACAATCGACGGTAAGGCATCATGTAATAAGCTAGGAGATTACACCCTAGACTTTGACGAATGTGAGCGTGTCCGTAAAGCTTACAATGCCGTGGTAGTAGCCGAGCAAGGGATGTTTGTGGCACAAAAAGTCGTAGTGAATGAAAATAACATCAAACAGAGTAAAGAAGTTCAAGAAGCTCAGGCAAAAGGTGATGGTCAGAATGCTGCGATCAAAGCAATAGAAACTAGAAATGAGCAAAATGCTAAGATGTATAACCAACAGGCATTGCTATATACAGCAGCTGTTGGCCATCTGTCTCAATCGCTGTTGCGATGGAATTGGGATGGAATGTTTGAAAAACATTTATTTAAACAAATCGATAAACTTTGTAAAAGTAATACGAATCTGGCCACGACAATGTTGGATCAACAAAATTATAATCTTAAGCCAGAGGAGTGTTCAGAGATCATCAAAAAAGGGAAGAATACTTATTTTTCAAACTTCGATGCCAAAGCAGCTTTCACTCTTCAGGCCGGACAGTTTGCTCAGAAAGCCTTAGTCGCTCGCAGAAACGCTGGTATTAGCGAAGAAGTTGCTAAAAAAATTGCTGATTCTCCTCAAGTTCAAGACCAAGAGATTACCACTCTCGATAAGTGTGTAATACAGCCAGAGCTTCCTGAATGTAAACAGGCTGGTGGTCCACGCAGGCCACCTTCAGCATCTGGCTTCGGCGGCAATAGCATCAGCTTTGGACCTGGTGGCGCTGACCAAACCTTCGACATGACCGGTGGTGACTCAAGCTTTGGTGAAGTTGGTGCAGAAACTGATTTCAAAGATAGTGATACTAAAATTTCTGATGTCTCAAATCCATTCGAAGCTCAGGCAAAAGAAGCATCAGGCATTCTTAATCCTGCTGGTGCTGCAGAAGTAACTCCTGGTCAAGGCGGTGGCGGAGGCGGAGGCGGCGGTGGCGGAGGCGGAGGCGGCGGTGGTAGCGCGTCTCTGGGAGACGATCTTGAAGGTGCCAAAGGAGATGAAAATAAAGACCCTGATATTAAGAGCGGAAAATACTCTGCCAACTACAAAGGTGGCAAAGGCGGCGGAGGATTTGCTGCTGTGAAAGGCGCCAAAGAAGACGCCAATCCTTTCTCGGGCTTGTTTGATCAAGGCAATGAAGGCGAGCAGGGCGGTATTGAGGAAGATCGTTCAATCGCCAGCGACCAAGGAGAGGATTCAGGACTCTTTCAGAAGATTTCTAAGAAGTATGGACAAATGCAAAATGATAAACGCATTGAGTACCAGAACCTCGAGTAATGAATCCCCACAAAACATTCGAATACCAAGTCATGATCAAGGAGTTCCATCTGGACTCCTTTGGTCATGTCAACAATGCAGTTTATCTACAGCTCTACGAAGAGGCCCGCTGGAATTTTATTACAAAAAATGGTTTCGGTCTTGAGGTGATCCAGGCTCAACAGAAAGGTCCTGTGATACTTGACCTCCAGGTAAAATTTCGTCGGGAAGTGAAGAATCGTGAGATCGTAACGATTTATTCGCAAACGGCTCAAATCCTGAATTCCAAAATGATGATACTAGAACAGAAGATGTTTAAAGCTGATGGTAAGCTTGCCTCTGAAGCCCTCTTTACCATCGGTTTCTTTGACATGCGTGAGAGAAAACTTATTGATGCTGGACCTGATTGGCTAAAAGCTGTTGGTGTTTCAACTCCATAAGATCCAACCACCCTTTAACTGCCATCGGGATGAGCCACACATCAAATGGTACTCTGAATCTTACTTCGCTTTTAAAAATGTAGACACAAAGAAATAGGCCTAGCATAGGTGTGATCCACACGAGCAGTGCTTCGCTTGGATTTTTTTGCCGAGTGATAAGAAAAATAAAAATGCAAAGTCCAGTTAAGAGAAAAATTGAAAAAAACAGTTCATACAAACGCATCCAGGCCGCAGGCTTAAAGTGGCTGGAGGGCCACATGAAATTTCCGATGAAAAGAAAGGGAATTCCTTCAAGAGATTGCACCAGTACCAAAGGATTGCGTTTGATACATTCAAACCCCTGGGCCATGAAGTAACCTGAGTCAGTAAAAGGCTTATCCCATTTCTTCATCTCCATCATGTCGAGCTGATAGTAAAGAGGTGAAAGCCATGAGTAGCCAGCGGAATCCGCGTTGTTTTTTATTGGGCATTTTCCTTCCACAAAGTTCAATCCACCGGCCGATCCGCTCATCTGAAATTTTCCAATTGTCTTAAGCGTGACAACTCCATGAGCGATAAAGCCTGTCCATACCACGATCGAAATAAGAACAACGATCTTTAAACCCGCAAGGCGTTTCCAGGCCAGAATGCCTAATAAAAATAATGGCACAATGAATATATGCGTACCCTTTATCAGAAAAGCTGCGACAAAAGTGACACCCCAAAGGATAGCGTTCTGAGTGTTAAAGTGTCTCAAGAGCTTAAGTGATAACCATGCCAGCAGAGATAGAAAGAAAATAAATAAGTTCTCCGCTAGAACCATAGACGTAAAAATGATCCAGTTGAAATGAAATCCAGTAACGAATAAGGTGATAAGAGCCGCTTTTTCTCCAAATGATTCCTTTACCGTTTTCCAGATGAGATAGAGTGAAGCAGTAGCCGTCACCAAATGGATACCTTCAAGCCATCCCATCCAATTGGGAGTCATAAGTTTTAACAAGTAAATCAAATACGGAAATCCAATAGGCTGAAAAAAATGTGTCGCTTTCCATTCTCCCGCCAAAATCTGATCAGCAACCTGAATATAATTTCTCATGTCAGAATAGATGGACTGATCCATGTGATGGAACAAGAGGATGTAGGTCAGGCGTACAAGGAAGCCCAAGGCGAGCAATATTAATGGCAAGCGTTTAGCGGTCATAAATTTGATGTTATTTGAAATGAAAGGGAAGGGGAAATAAAAAAGGCCGCCCCGAAGGACGGCCTATAGGAAACGCTAGAAATTAATCGCAGTAACCATCGTTGTCGTAGTCTGAACAAGTTCCAGGAGCTGGAGTTGTTGAAGTGGTTTCATAGTTATCGCACATACCGTTATGATTTGTATCATAACAAGTATTGTCATCGTAACCACCGGTACCATTTCCGTAACCATTGTCGTAGCCAGAGTTGTCATGGCCACCGTTACCATATCCAGTGTTGCCGTAATACGAATCATCGTATGAAGGAGTTGACCAGTCATAGTTTGAATCACGGTATGTCTCAGAACAGAAGTATCTGAACTGGCCGAACTGTGAATTCAGGCGATCACGTTCCATTGAACACGAGTCGTAACCAGTGTTACAGATCTGGCTCCAGTAAGTTCTCTCAACACGGTGATCGAAAGAGTCTACTAGCTGATAGTTACAGTAGTCGTAAGTTGAGTATCGGTATCTGTATCCGTTGTAAACATAGTATGGGTAGTTATCAAGAACGTAGTAACCGTTTCTGTAGCCAGTTGCTGGGAAGAAAATCCAGTGAGCGTAAACGTAGTTCGGGTATGAACGATACACCCATGAATACCAGTCATATGTGCGGTAGTAACGAATAGTATGCATGTACGGGTTACGGTACGGAGAGTGGTAGTAGCTCACGTAACGGATCGGAGTATAACCGTATGGACGGTGATAGTACGGAGAACCGTAGTGCGTGCGAACTGGACGGTAAGTCACAACCGGACGCGGGTTATAACGTGGAGATCCCGGATTATTATAACGAGGGCCTACTGGACGGTTATAACGAGTGCCAGGAACCTGTGTGCCGTAGCCTGGAGTTCTTGGAGTTGGGTTATAACGTGGACCACGAGGAGTTCCTCTAGGACCAGTATATGTGCCTGATCCACTTCCCGGATTTGGATTGTAGCGTGGGCCACGTGGAGTGGTTGAGCCACCTACAGTTGAACCAGGATTTGTTGGACGAGTTGGACCGGTATAAGTTCCAGTACCATTTCCATTACCCGGATTTGGATTGTAGCGTGGGCCACGTGGAGTACCAGAAGATGAACCGCCAACCGATGAACCTGGATTAGAAGGAGTCGTTGGACGAGTCGGACTTGTGTAAGTTCCTGAACCATTTCCATTACCCGGATTTGGGTTGTAGCGGGGACCTCTTGGTGTTGATGAACCAGAAGAAGAACCACCTACAGAAGAACCAGAAGAACCAGAAGAACCACGTCCTGGGTTGTAACTAGGTCCACGTGTAGAAGATCCTGAAGAAGATCCGCCTACTGAAGAACCTGAAGGGCGAGAACCAGAGCTGGATGAGCCTGATCCTGAAGAGCCCGGTGGATTGTAGCGAGGGCCGCGCGTTTGGGCGACAGCTTCCTGAGCTACGATGACCGTAGACAACAGGAGGGCAAATACAGTTGATAATTTCATAACGTCTCCAAAAGTTGATGAGAAGTTTCCTATACTCTTTTGATACCCATTAAATTTTGCTTCTAGAACGACATTTTACTTACAGCGTCGCTAGGCCCAGAGTGCACCACCTTAAACACTTAAAAACACTGTGAATATGCGATTGAAAAAAATACAGGAAAAATCACTCTAACTTCTTGAAATGTAAGAAGTATCAGAATGCACCGAGGGTTTGGAGTCAGAATGGCACTGAATTAGCTCTTAAGGCAGGTCAAAATTGAGAATATAGCGTTCAAAAATCTCAGGACCATGCTCAAGAACCACATCTTTTAGGGCCATGTCACTGGCCTCAATGTTGCGTTTCAAGAGTGAAAACGTGAAGACATCAATCATACGACGAGCAATTGGATAATAACTCAAATGCCAGCGCTCTGGAGACACTCCACCAAGATCATTTCGATAAGGTCGAAAGAAACCAAAGGCGTTGTTTGAAGAAATTCGATCATCCAGCCATTCGTGAAGAGCGGCTGCCGGACCGGAATTATTACATTCTGAAGGAACTAATTTCACGTCTTCTGCTTTTTGGGTTCTACCATCAAAGACATCAATATCTGTGCCCCAGTGATGACGAGAACAGCCTGGAAGTGCTGACCATCTCAAGATAGCAAAAACAATTTGTGTAGGTGATAGACTAGAGAAGTTCAGAGGACGCTCTTGATCATCTAGAAGTGCTCTTTCACCTCGTGCCTTGGCATTCCAGATTTTGAGTTGTCTCTCATAATCACGAAAAGCACTGATGATTTGTAAGTCAAAGCCGTCTTTCTGAGCTGCCTGTTGCAGCTTAAGAAAGTCATGAAGCATCTGCTTATGAACTAAAAACTTAGTGCCCTCCAGGGGCACCAAGTGTTCAGTGGTTTTACCGAAAAGTATTTCTACGTTCATTATTCAGCAATGTCCGTTTTGGCAGGAGCATCGGCTTTGACCTCTTCTTCTTTTTCAAAGAGCCGGCGCATACCACTTCGTCTGTAACGATTACTCAGAAGATCAAATATGTTTGTATCAGATCCGGTGCTGATATCACTTTGGGCCATATCCAGGTCTTGAGACATAATTTCCTGGATTTCAGTCTCCTGTGATTCAAGTTGGCCTTCATTCAAACCAAATTCCGGCGTATCTTCTTCGACTCCTTCATTTGTGAAGCTTCCCTCGTTACTTAAGTCAGAAGCTGTAACAATCGGAGCTTCCTCTTTTTTAAGTTCTTCAGCTAGTGCGGCTGCGGCAGCCTGAGGAGAAGAAGGTAGGGCAGAGGCCCCTCCGCCTCCCATTGACATTCCACCCGTAGCTGCAATTAATGATTTAGAGAAATCGTCTCCCACTTTTTTTGACTGACTCGCAAGGATTGGATCAGTCTTCGCTAGCATATCTTCTGCCGCTCGCTGAACTTTCGCAGCGTTAACTCCTGCAGTTGCGTCTATAGAAGCTCCATCCATCACTCCACCGAAAAGATCATCAGCTGGTGAGCTTACTGTACTCAACATTCTGAATGTTCCAGGAGAGAAACCTGCGAAATTCACACCGCGAGAAGATCGATAGCAGGTATTCTTGCCATCTGGTCCGCGCTTGTTTTTACACGAACAAGATGGATCCGTTTTCATACTGGCATCCAGACATGTTTTTGAAGAATCATAATTCTGTCCGGGCTTGTTATAAGCAGCAAACGCCGTACTACAAATCTGGGACTTTTCACGAGCAGGGTTCTTTTTATTATCCGCTGTGAAACAGTAGCACTTTGGTTTCCCCGCATCTGATCTGTCTTTCTCTGTACAGAAGGCTAAACCACTGGCCGTTTTGAAGTCTTCTTTCATCTTCCGAAGCATGTCCGCTCTTTGCATGGAGGCATCATGCTGTTTTTGCATGTGGTGAGACTGGATCCCCATCCATGTCCCGAAGACTCCATTTATGGCGATTCTGGTCCACGGTTTTGCTACGGCTTTAATCACCTTGTCTTTAACCACTCTCATGGACCCTTGCATGGTCTCTTTATCAACAGGTTTACCATCCTTAAATTTTACTTGGGTCAATATCAAAGGAAGAGCTCCGGCAAGACTCATAAGTATTTGCTGATTCTTTGCTTTCTTTGCTTCCTTCGCTGCTTTCTCTTCAGCTTCTTTTTGTTCTTTGGCAGCTTTAGCTTCTTCCTCTTTAGCAAGTCTTGCTTCTTTTTCCTCTTCGGTTTCGGCAAATGCTTCTGGCACGAATAAGGCCGCTATCGTTTTAGAAATCATGGTGTCTAATTTGATTTCTTTCAGATTAGAAGGTGTGACTTCTTCATCGATGTAACTAACCTTCGAATAATTTTCAAACTCAATGTTTTCATATTCCTGTACGAGCTGTAGTAGCTGCTCGGCGTCCTGTGCTGTCGCAATGTTCTTCGTAGCTACTCGCTTCATTTTTTCAATTTCTGACTGTGTCTGTGGGCTCGGTACATAGACATCATAGATCCCATCATTGTTTTGCTGAGGAACGATGTCGTAGATGTTTTCAGGGTTGCTATTTTCCTTGATCTCTTTATTGATTCGTCTATCCGATTTCTTCTTTTCACGCAGAGCTTTCTTCGCTCTCTTCTCGGCGGCTTTTTTTGCATCATGTCCATCGCGTATCTTCTTATCTGCAGCGATCTCTTCTTCTGTTGCATCCGTTTGACAGGTTAGTTTTCTCACTCGGTTCTGGCTAAGTTGTAGTTTTTTATCCGCTGCAGCCTTGAGTGCAGCACTATTGACAGGGTCAGCTGCAGCCGCTGTAGTTGCAATCTGATGACCTGTACTAATATATGTCTTAGCCACTTTGTATTGAATTGCTTCAACAGTTGCAGCTAGTGCACCAGCTGCAAATAAACCAGTGGCTGCAAGATAAAATCCTTTTTTCTGTTTAGCCGTTTTTGCGACCTGCTCTTCATTTTGGGCGAGAAATTCGAAAGCCTGTGACTGAGCTTCAGTTGCTTCAGCTCTCTTTTTATCATCACTTCCGGTGCCAGTCGGAGCCGAAGTCTTGTCCCATTCTTCTT
>JBEIEO010000002.1:0-41769 GCA_040382895.1 Halobacteriovoraceae bacterium | reverse complement strand
CGATGACTTCGGCGAAGAGGCGGCGCTTGTCATCTTGCAGCTTCATCACTTTTTCCTCGATGGTGTCGTTGGCGACGAGGCGGTAGACAAAGACCGGTTTGTCCTGGCCGATACGGTGGGCCCGGTCGATGGCCTGGCGTTCGGCCTGGGGGTTCCACCAGGGGTCGAGGAGGAAGACGTAGGAGGCGCGGGTCAAGGTGAGACCGGTACCGGTAAAGAGATGGTAGCCAAAGCTATCCATTACAATTCTACCCGCAAAGATGCAGTCTTCATGGCCGTGAACTGTTCAGCCTTCAACGATAACCTACTTGACTCAGAGCTTTTTGGTCACGTGAAGGGATCGTTCACTGGAGCAGTGAAGGATAAGAAAGGTGTTTTCGAAGTCGCCAACGGCGGAACACTCTTCCTGGATGAAATCGGAGATACCTCTCCATCGATGCAGGTAAAACTGCTTCGAATTCTTCAGGAAGGTACCTACATGCCAGTAGGTGCAACTACACCGAAGAAAGTAAATGTCCGTGTGATCGCCGCTACCAATAAACCACTTAAAGAGATGATCGCTAAAGGTGAGTTCCGCGAAGATCTTTATTATCGAATTAACGTCATTAACGTAGCTCTTCCATCACTGCGTGAGCGCCAGGAAGATATTCCGGTGCTGATGGATTTCTTTCTTCAAAAGAAATGCGAAGAAGCTGGTATGCCTCTTAAGACATTCTCGAAGAAATGTCTTGAGAAAATGCTGGATCACACCTGGCCAGGTAACGTGCGTGAACTTCAAAACGAAGTGGAGCGCCTGGTTGTCCTTGCTGGTGAAGAAAAAAATATCACACCGGATATGCTGAGCTCAAGAATCCTTGAGAGTTCAGAAAGTCATAGTGGTGGATCTGGTCACGGTGGTGGATTCCTGAAAGGGGTAAATACCAATGGATCACTGAAGGATGCTCTGGAAGAATTGGAGATTCTCATGATCCGCGAAGGCTTGAAGCGCTGTGGATTTAATAAATCGAAACTCGCCAAAGAACTGGGCATTTCCCGAGCGGGACTGATTATGAAGGTCGAAAAATACGGCCTGGATAAACGAGCACAGAAACGCGCCGCTGGCGAATAGAAAAAAGCCCCTCTTGCGAGGGGCTTTTTTTTTGCTATGATTCTTGCATGGAAATCAAAGAACTAACTTCAGAAGAATTCTGGTCCATGTTTGAGCAGCATCGCAAAGATGTCTTTGCTGATACCCTCTATTTCAATGCTCGCGATGTTCGCACTGCTCAAGAGCTCGCCTGTTTTGATAAATTGAAAGCCGGGATGAATCCTAGGTATGAGCTTCATCTCGCAATGTACGATGAAGAAAAGCTCATCGGTTGGAGTTCATCCTTCCAGGTTTCAGTGGCGGAGCTTTACATGATGAATTCAGCCATCATGCCTGAGTATCGTCGGCAAGGGTATTACACAACTCTGATGAACAAGGTTATCGAGAAAGCTAAAGAAAAAGGTTTTCAGCAGATCACTTCTCAGCACCTGGCAAGTAACAATGCCGTTATCATCCCAAAACTCACGAGCGGATTTCAGATCGTGGGAACTGAGGTTTCAGACCAGTATGGGGTGTTCGTTAAACTCGCCTATTACCTGAATGAAACCCGCCGTGATATGTATTACTTTCGGACAGGGGCTATCCATCCTTCAGAAGAGATGCTGAAAATTTTAGCAAAGTCCAAATCAGAATAGCCTTTTGATTGTCACTTTGAAGCTGCCCACTTAATCATCTCAGCGGCTAACTGATTATCTAACCCATCAGCATCTACAATTTGAGCATCATCATACCAATCTTGAGGGGCTTCGGGATGGGTCCCGGTAACAGAAATACGTCCTTTACCATAAGTGGATTCGATTCCGTTGATGGCATTAGTTGTGTTGTACCGAGATTTAACACTGACTTTTGAGAGTTGGGATTTATTAAATTGAAACCAAGGTCCACCTTCCCAGTAATGAAATTGCAGTCCCGAAGGAGTCAGCATTTTTTCTACAGAAGGATAACCCTTAGCTCTTCGATAAACACGCGTTCGGCCATCAATAATTCCAAGACCTGCCACATTAGTCTCTCCAACTTTTGGAGTTGTCAGAAAAGCTCCGGCGCAAAAGCCCACATAGCCACCGCCATTAGCAATAAATTTTTTAATCAGTTCTCGATTGGCAGCACCCATAGCATTAGAAGCTTGTCCTGATTTTCCTCCAGGCTGAACCCAAACTTTGGCAGTCTCAAACATCGCGGGATCAAAATTTTCCGGAGTTACAATCATGGGATCAAAGCCAGCAAGTTTTGTGACATAAACTGCAGAATCAAGGCAGCCATCTTTGCAGGCTCCCGGACCACCCCAAACCAAAGCATCGTGTGCAAGAAGTGAAGCTGAATATAGCGTTAAGAGAAGGACAAGCTTTTTCATATTACTCCTAGGTTTATTTAAGTGTAGCTTGACCCTCTCATAGGGAAAGGAAGGCAATAATTGCAGCTTAAACCAGAGCGTCATTTCTTTACCCGGAGAAACCTTAAGGGTATAACCTTAGGATATTTTTTCAGGAGGCCAAGGTGCTAACAAATGAACAAAGACGTGAGCAACTCGCGACACTTTCTCAACAGGCTGAATTAGGTGGTGGGATTGAGAGAATCAATAAACAACACGAGCAGGGTAAGTATACTGCCCGCGAAAGACTTAATAAGCTCCTAGATCCAGATTCATTTATTGAGTTTGATAAGTTTGTCGTTCACCGTTGCGAATCTTTTAGCATGGAGAAGACAAAGTATTTAGGTGATGGGGTAATCACTGGTATTGGTAAAATCAATGGTCAACAAGTAGCTATCTTCTCGCAGGATTTTACCTGCTGGGGTGGAGCTCTTGGTATGGCCTATGCTAAGAAAATTTGCAAAGTCATGGACTTTGCTCTTGAGAACAAAATTCCCGTCATTGGTGTAAATGACTCAGGTGGGGCCCGAATTCAGGAAGGAGTGGAATCACTTGCAGGTTATGCTGAGATTTTTTACCGAAATGTTCAGGCCTCCGGTGTAATTCCTCAGATTTCTCTGATCATGGGACCTTGTGCTGGTGGAGCTGTTTATTCTCCGGCCATGACTGATTTCATTTTCATGGTGGATAAGACCTCGTACATGTTTGTGACGGGGCCGGATGTTATTAAGACTGTAACTCACGAAGAAGTTACCAAAGATGCCTTAGGTGGGGCTCATACTCATAACGAAAAATCGGGAGTGGCTCACTTTCGTTGTGACGATGAAGATGATTGCTTTGAGCGAGTACGCGAGCTATTCTCTTTTATTCCATCATGTAACAAACAGAAACATACGCTGAAAGTCACGACTGATTCGGTAAATCGTTCGAATAACAAATTGAAAAATTTTGTTCCAGATAACTCGAAGAAGCCCTATGACATGCATGAGCTCGTCTTGGAAGTGATTGATGATCAACATTTCCTTGAAGTACATCGTGATTTTGCGAAGAACATCATCACAGGTTTTGCTTCGATTGGTGGGATTAAAGTAGGAATTGTTGGAAACCAACCCGCCTTCCTGGCCGGATGTCTGGATATCGATTCTTCTGTGAAAGCTGCCCGTTTTGTGCGTTTCTGTGATGCTTTCAATATTCCTATCATCACTCTGGTCGATGTTCCCGGCTTCTTACCTGGCACAGTTCAGGAGTACGGCGGGATTATCCGTCATGGAGCTAAACTCTTATACGCTTATTCTGAGGCAACTGTTCCACTCATCACTTTGATTACACGTAAAGCTTACGGTGGAGCTTACGACGTTATGGCCTCTAAACACATTAGAGCTGACATTAATCTGGCCTATCCAACTGCCGAAATTGCAGTAATGGGGGCCGAAGGTGCCGTGAATATCATCTTCCGCCATGAACTCACGGGTCTCAAGGGTGATGCTTTTAATAAGAAAAAAGCAGAACTGGTGGAAAACTATGAAAACAATTTTGCCAATCCTTACCGTGCAGCTGAGTTGGGTTATGTGGATGAGATAATTAATCCTGAAATCACTCGTCAGCGTCTATATCAATACCTCAAAGCTCTGGAGAACAAAAAAGTTTCTACTCCAGATCGTAAACATGGGAATATTCCACTATGAAAGGTAAACGCGTATTAATCATTAACCGTGGTGAAATTGCCATCCGAGTCGCTAAGGCGCTCAATGAATTGGGATTAGTTTCAGTAGGTGTCTGGACAGATAACGAAACGGAACCACCTCATTTGGAGTACTGCCAGGAATGGGTTCATCTTGTAGGAAATAATAACAAAGAAACTTATCTGAACATCCCTAAGATCATGGATCTCATCGAGAAGTATAAAATCGATGGTGTCCACCCGGGTTACGGCTTTCTTTCTGAGAACCGAGAGTTTTCAGAAGCTCTGGCCAAGAAGGGAATCACGTTCATTGGACCTAATCCGACAGCTGTTTATAAAATGGGTGCAAAGGATATTTCCAAGCAGGTTGCTAAGGAAGCTGGTGTTCCAGTGGTTCCTGGTTCTACTGGAGAAGTAGATACCATCGAAGAAGCGATCAAAATCGGTAACGAAATTGGTTTCCCTGTACTGTTGAAAGCGGTTGCAGGCGGCGGTGGCAAAGGTATGCGTCCATGTATGAACGAAGAAGATGTTAAGAACAACTTCGCTGCCGTTCAACGTGAAGCTCTTTCGGGCTTTGGTTATGCCGGACTACTGGTAGAAAAATACATTTTAAATCCTCACCACATTGAAGTTCAAATCCTCGCTGATAAAAAGGGCAACGTGTATCACGTTTTCGAACGTGAATGCTCGGTTCAGCGACGTCATCAAAAGATTATTGAAGAAGCTCCCTCACCTTTTATCGGAACTGATGAAGTTCTTCGTAATTCTATTTGTGAAGCTGCTGTAAAATGTGCCAGAGCAGTGAATTATGATTCTGCAGGCACAGTGGAATTCATTATGGGAGAGGATAAAAAGTTTTACTTCCTTGAGATGAACACTCGTATTCAAGTTGAGCATCCGATCACCGAAGAAATTACCGGTGTAGACCTTGTTGCCAATATGATTAAGTCTGCTTTTGGTGAGCCACTAGACTTTAAATCACAGGATGATATTAAAATCCTTGGGCACGCCATTGAACTTCGAATCTGTGCCGAAGATCCAATTTCCATGCTGCCAGCTCCAGGTAAAATAGTAGGATTTGAAACAACATTTCCCCAGGGAATCCGTTTCGACCATTGTATCTATCCTAAATTTACGATCACTCCGGATTTCGATCCCATGATCGGAAAATTGATCGCCAAAGGTTTTAATCGAGAAGTAGCCTTGCGCAAAGTTCGTAATGCAGCTGAAGGATTGATCATTGATGGCATCAAAACTAACATCGCTCTCCATAAGGTTATCCTGAATGAAGAAAATTTTATAAAGGGTAACTATTCCACCAACTATATCGGGACTATTAAGCCGCAAGAAAAAGTTGCCGTGAAAGAAGATATTAAAGCTTTCATGCTTAAGGTTGCAGCGATCGAGCTAAATCAGATGGGAGGGCAGGTATGAGATATTATTTTATCAATCAAGAGATGAAAGAGTTCTCCCTGGATGTTGAATTTCACCAAAATAAGACGATGGAGTTTAAATACGAAGGCAAGAAGACCACACTTTTCCTTAAGTCAGTTGCCGGAAAGAATTACTTTTCTTTTGATGGTATTGGCTGGAAAAAATTGGCCGCACTTGGCGTCAATGAAGTCCTGGTTTCCCACTCTGAAATGTATAAGGTCTACCGAGGCTTCAAGCCTTCTGGTCTTAACAAAGGTGCGGCGGGGGCTCTTGTCACGCAGATGCCCGGTAAGGTGGTAAAGCTCATGAAGAAAGAGGGCGACACTGTTACAAAGGGTGAAACAGTTCTTATTCTAGAGGCCATGAAAATGGAAAATGAAATCAAGGCCGGAGCTGATGGTATAATTAAGGCCATCAATGTCAAGGAAGGTCAGGCGCTGGATTCGGGCTTTTTGATGGTTGAGATTGAGGAATAGAGTTCACATTTTTTTAAAAAACGGGATGATCAAAACATGAATATCGTCGTAGTCATCCCGATTTATAATGAATCCAAACGAATACCAGATAGTATAGCAACTCTAAAAAAATGGAGTGCTACCATGTCCACCAGTGGATATCTTGTTTCATTTCTTTTTGTTGATGATGGCTCCAACGACAATTCTTTTGAAATTTTATCACAATGTGAATTACCTTCGACTCTTATAAGGCTTGAAAATAATCTTGGAAAGGGAGGAGCTGTCAGGCATGGTATCCTTCATGCCTCAGAATGCGATTACATCCTCGTGATGGATGTCGATTTATCAACCAGTCTAAATTGTGTGACTTTTTTCATCAATCAATTAAAACAAATGAAATTGGATGTCATTGTTGCGGATAGATTTCATCCCAACAGCTTCGTGAACCGCAGTTTTATGAGGTCTTTCATTTCTTATACGTATCTCTTCATTGTTCATGGACTTTTTTCACTCAAGGTTATCGATACTCAATGTGGATTCAAGCTATTCCGCTCAAAGGTAGCAAAAGAGCTTTTTAAGCACGTCAGCATCAATGGCTTTTGTTTTGAAGTGGAAATGATTCTGCTGGCACAGGAAAACTATCGGATTGGCTCAGCACCGGTGCATTGGGTAGACACTGGTGGGAGTAGCATTCGCCTGCTTCGCGATTCAATAAGAATGTTAAAGGATCTACTCCTGCTCCGCAGCCGTCACCAGGAAAGCTTGTAGATTATTCCCCATGTGTCCATAGAACTCATCATACAGAGGTTCTAGTTTGTAATCTTCACCAGTATGCAGCTTTACCCAGCCTTCAATGAAGTCAATGCTATCTTTGCCATGCCAGAGAAGAATGAACTTATCACCGGGGGTTACACCATATTCCCAGAGATACTGTATTTTCTGAAGTTCTTCTTTGTTTTCTAGTTTGTTATAAACCATCCAGTAATTTTGTATCATGTACGCATCATTGGAATACAAAGGCAGTTCTTCATGAAGAGCAAGTTTCTGCATTAAAGGCTTCATCTTTGCTGTAATGTAAAAATGATCGAACTTGTTATTAACAAAGATAGTAGATCTGAATCCGGTGGCACAAATTAAGACGAGACAGGTTATCACAACTCTTGGCGGCACAAGTTCCGCTAAAGCCTTGATCAAAAAAATACCACAGAAAATAAAGTATCTGAGATCAATTTCTTCCATCTTCAGAATTCCACGAGTTAAGAAAAGGAAGCCTATACTGCCAAAGATGAGAAGAAGCTCAAAGGCTTTTCTTTTTTTAAATAGTGAAAATAGCCCCAGAAGGAACAAGACTCCCTGGGCAAAGGTAGCAAAGACATTTGACAGCATAAAGGCACTCAACAGATCCATTCTGATTTTGCTCAGATTAAATTGTTCCATTTCACTGGTTCTTGAGATCAATCGATGAGCAAGGATGGCATCAAGCTTATAGATTAAGATCATACTCAGAACAATGACCCCACCCCAGAAAATCTTTTTGGTCGTTTGGCGGTAGATAAGACCGGTCATCGGAATAATGATGAAATAGCAAAAGATAAACGTCACTGAAAGCCAGATGCTATGGAAGAAAAAAGCGCTAGCTCGTTCTTTATCACCCTGGCGAATCCTGGTGAACTCCAGATAAAGCATCAACAACCCTAATTCATAGGGCCCATACATCCGGATTTGAACCATAAGATCAATAAGAGTTGGATGGATAGAGACGACCAAGCAAAAAACAAACGCGATCCACTTCTTCCATTCTCTAAAGAAGACGTTAAACACGATCACTGTAGCTAAAACGTGGCAGATGATCGAAGGGAGTCTCCAAAAGAAAGCGGATGTCACATTAAAGTAATGAAATGGATAAAGAAGAAATGTGAAAAGCGGCTGATGATCATAAGTGCAACCGAGAATGGATGGCTTGCCGCTTAGATATAGATCCCAGCCAACCATGGAACAAAACAATGAAACACCTTCATTATGGCGATATCCAATCTTGCTTGAATAATAAGCACAGCATATTAAAAGCATAATTCCCAGAAGCCATGACCAAGGATCTTTTAATTTTCCCATCGTAGTTCCTCAATCTTAAAATTCAGATTTTTGATAGGATAATCCCAGGAGAAACTAAGGCGTCTGATACTGCATTCTTTGGCAATAGGGTTTGCAAGTATTAGCCCATCTCCTGCCACGTTCACATCTTGCAAATTCTTTAAATCGAAGACGATGGTTTGTTGACCTCTTGAAACTTTTCGGGTCATAGTCCAAATATCATGTTCTTCGGGAATATATTTATCTTCACAAGGAAGACTGCCAGCTTCTGCGGCCATCAAGGTCAAAGGGAAGGGATTCCCATAATTATGAAGTCTTATTCTTAATTTGGTGAAACCACTCATATCCAGAGGTCCAGCGAATTGTAGTCCAGAAGGTTTAGAGATTTCTTTAGCTCGTACGTGCCACTTTCTATCAGGTGTAACGATGTGATTGTTTAAATCGCCCCAGGCATAAATTTCTTTAAGCACAGTGGGAAGTTGATAGATAAAGCCTATTTCCATTTCTTGCTGACTTATTTCTAATATACGCTCTAAGTTTTTTTCCTGCCAAGGAACCCGAAGATATCCAAGCCATTTATAGAATGAGGGAACAAAGAGACCATTGGCCTGAGCGTAGAAGCGAAACTGGTTATAGTACTGCTCTTTTGCTGACCATTTGAATGAAGAAGGGATATAGATAACTGGATGTAATTGATTTTTAACGATGGTATCAACTTGAGATATTTGAGTTTTAAGCCAATTATTGGCCAATTCAATCTTTTTATAATCCATAAATTGGACTTGGAATTCAGGAGTGATTTGCTTTTTGAATTCCATCTTCATGAACTTGGAATAAAGAAAATGCAAGTAAGGACCTTGCTCAGCGATCAGTATGTCCCAGTCAAGATCAGTGCTGAAAGAAAAATCTACCGCTACAAGTTGATTTCTCCACTGGGCCACAACCAATTGTTCTCGGCACAACTGGATTGAAATTTTAATGAAGCGACATTTAGCTTCAGACCAATATTTCCTTGAACGATGTTCCAGCACAGCATGCATTCGTTTGATTGCAGCATCTCGATCTATTTTAAGACAGAGATTTACGAAGTAAGGGACTAGAACTAGTATGATACCTATTGTGTATTTATTCATAGTTCGAATTTTAAGTAGATATTATTCCAGTTCTTTTCAAGAAATCCGTACTCAAGTTGTATGAGCCAGGAATGTGGCCACTCATGCCAGCCATATTGGCGAGCTGCTATCTCTTCAGAGTATTGTTGAGTCCAGAAGGATAAGGAATTAATAAATATCCGGCTACTCAAGGCTCGCTCAATGGGGTTGTTTTCATTTGTCGCTGCAGAGATATAATTCCCCACCAGGATCAGAACTGCAGGCAAAGAAATTCGATATTTCGAATCGGGCTTTAGGAGAATATGTTTTAATTGTTCCAGGCGAAGTTCTAGCTCTTCCTTGGTTATTTTTTCAGGAACTCTGCGAATCATTTTCCTGACCCAGCATAGCTGATTTCTTACTTCCAGATCATCCTGGTGAGCGGATGAGAGTAATGGCTTCAGGTTATAAAAAAAACCAGTATAAGAAGCAGCTCCACAATGACTTAGGGTCGGATCTAAAGTTGAATATTTACTGAGAGGTTCCGTGAACCAGTACAGTAATCCCAGCATCAGGAGAAACGCCAATCCATGCTTCCCTTTCAATCTGGGAATTGATAGTTTAAGAGGTAAGTATACGAAGACGAGACCCCAAATAATTGAAAGCAGAGTGGTAAATGTTTTATCCGCAATGGTGATGACTGCCCAGTCCAGCAGGCGCCAGAGCGGTAAACAGAGAATAATCAGGAGAGCTACCAAGCTCCATTTGAGCCATTTCATGCCTCTATTTTCTACTTCTTACGCTCATCCGGCAAAATATTCCTACTCAAGTGTCATTCTTTTATAGGGGTATGATAAAATGAGCAAAGGAGTTCTTAAGGATGCACGAAAAAAAGATCATTCTCGAGACCAATCTTCAAGGCTATTTCTTCGATGGCCTCAATTCCTTGAACAAAAAATCACTTTGTCCGGTTCCTGAGTCGGTCATTTACTATTCTTCCGATGTATTGGATAAGTTCGCTTTATCTCAAGATTTCTTTGAAATCTCGGATGGGAAAGTACGAGAAAAGATCCTGGGAATGAAACTTCTTGAAGCTTCGCAACTGACTCGTGAAGAACAACGTAAGGCCTATAAGGAAGTTGGAGATATGGCCTTGCTTGTCTGTGGCTACTTTGTTGAATCAACTCAGAAGAAACTGGTGGATGCCCAGTATTATGCTCAGCTAGGAAAAATGGCCTATGGTCATCTGAATTCAGTCACTCCGACTTTTTTGGATATTCCTTGTTTCTATGGGATGATTGCCACTTGTTTTGAATCTCTAACGACACTCATGTCAATACTCGCCAGCCAGAGTCGGACTGGTTTTGAGCAAAATCTTATTTTTCAGAAAGTGATGTCCGATCAGGCGGTAAGTGAAAAAGAAATGCTGGTGAGCGGGATGATTCCTGCGCCCACCAGAAAAGTATCTTAGCTTTTACGACCGGCCTTAATAATATTCCACTTACAACTAAAGAACTTCTTCAGGAAGTTTTGAAATTCTTGATAGTCAGCACTTCTGATCTGGTCATTATTATTGTGTGGGAAATCCAGACCTAAATTATGAAGGACAGGAATCGAGTAGAACTGTGCATAGTCTTCGTTAGTTTGAATTCCGAGAAGGTTCTGACCATCCATCATGGTTTTAATGCGATCAAATTCTTCATGGGTCAAACCATCAAGCCGAAGTTTATTCAGAATTTTCATGATGGCTTCAATCGCCGCTTCGGTTTTATCATGGCCTGACCCAATGTAGATTCCCCAACAACCAGCTTCCAAAGCAGAGACATGGACTGGTGAAACAGAATAACAAAGCCCCTGGCGATCACGGACTTCAACAAAGAGGTCAGAACTTTGGCCTGAAAGATGAGTACTGATCATTTTCAAAAAGAGGTCTTCTTTTTGTCCTATGTTGTAGGCAGGAGTTCCGATAACAATTTGAGTCTGTTCGCGGGTAAATTCCAGGTGTTCCTGCTTACCAGAAATTGCTTTGATTTTATTTTTTGGTTTTTTAACCGCTTTACGAGGAGCGAGATTTTTAACCATCTCCTTCATCATCTGAAGCACCACTGGGAAATCTTGATCTCCGCAATAAGTAAGTACTAGCTCAGTGTTCTTTAGATGTGCTTGATGTAGTCGAGATAGACCTGTCATTGTCATTGTTTTGAGTGTTTCAGGAGTACCTGCAAGATCCAATGAATAAGGATGTTGATTGAAGACCAACTTATAGAAAGCTTTGAAGGCTTGCTTCATCGGATCTTCTTTCTGATTATCCAGAGCGCGCAATATAACTTTCCTCTCGTGTTCAAAATACTTTTTAGGAATCTCTGGATGAAAGAAGGTTCCAAAAAAGTGCTGTGTCAGGCGTTCAAAATCCCGCGATTGGCCATGAAGGGTCAGACCATAAGCGTTCTTTCCCGAAAAACCATTCAACGAAGAAGAAAGCGATTCAAGTTCGTTTTTAAGTTTTTCATACTTCATGCCTTTATAGCCATAGGTAAAAAGCCGGGTCATTAGGTGATGCTGGCCAGCTGTCTTGATGGTCTCCGCTGATTGACCGCCTTTGAGATAAGCGTGCATCACAAAGGTAGGGGTGAGCTTATTCTGGCGGTAGATAAGTCTTATCCCTGGCTTCAGTTCAACCACCTGAACTGCGCTATCGTGAGTGGATGTGGTCGTTTTTAAAGCTGCTGCACGAGGTTTAACTTTAGCACTAACCGCTTTGAGTTGTTGTTGCCACTTCTTTAGTTCAGTTTCCTGTTTCGAAAGTGGTGTGCCCTTAGGAACCTGGAAGGTAAAGTGGGTAGCATTTTTCAGAATCTCAACTAGTCCGTCGGAAACTTCTTCTGGAGTTGCACGACGAATTTTTTCGATAAACTCATCTTCGCAAAAAATATTTCCGGACTGAGCAAAGCCGTGACCCAATGAGAAAGCGTAAGACTCAATTGATTCCCGTTCATATATCTTGGAAGAGATATACTGGTTTTTAATCTTTGTTAGTTCTTCCGGTTTGAAGCCTTTGGTGACAGCTTCCTGGATAGTGCTCATGAAAAGCTTCGATACCTTCGCCAGGTTTTCAACCGGGAAGTTCATCTTAAGCATGTGAGTTCCGCCGTCAGCGAAATACATGGTAGATCCAGCAACACCGTTACAAAGCGAGGTTTTGGCTACTAGCGCTTGATAGAAGCGAGAGGTCTCTCCATGGGCCAGACAGTTGATGGCAAGATCTTGAGCGGCTGCTTTTTCATGGTTATAGTCCGGAGACTGGATACATAAGGTGAGAGTAGCCTGACGGATATCTTTGTCGTGCACGTTGATGGTGGACTTATCTTTAAGGATGAACTGACCGAAATCGGACTTGTTTCCATGCGGTAGCTTAAAGGAACTAATCTTAGCTTCAAGGCTTTCACGGTCTTTCAAATCTCCAGCTACAACGAGCAAGGCATTTTCCAGATTATAGAAGCTCTCACGGAAGTCTTTGATCTGCTTCTGGGAGAAATTCAGAATAGTGTCTTCCCGACCTAGGATGGGATGAGCGTAGCCACCCTCAAAGGAAGTCTTCTGAAGTTGAATAAAATTAAACTGAGACGGATTATCCATAGCGCGACGATATTCTTCGAAAACGACCTGGCGCTCGGCTGGAAAATCTTCTTCGCCAAATAAAGGATTAGCTACCATATCCAGAAGAATATCGACTGACTTATCCAGAAAAATACTGGGCGTATTGATATAGTAACAAGTGTAATCAAAGCTGGTAAAAGCATTGACTTCACCGCCATAGGATTCAATATCGTGGGCAAGTTTTGGACCTGGTCGCGATGGAGTGCCCTTAAAGAACATGTGTTCCAGAAAGTGAGCGATACCTTCGTTATCTTTTTGCTCCAGCGCAGAGCCGGCACGGAACCACATCTGAACGGTACCCGCACTACATCCGGGCGAATGGATGAATAGCGTATTGAGTTTGTTTTTTAATTGGACTTGGTCAATTTTCATAGCTTCCTTGGATGAGTCACAGTAGAGTTCTATTATCCCCAGAGACTCTGTCTTTTTGAAGGAATTTCTCTTCATGACTCATGTGTCCAGCCTTTATATCCATGTTCCGTTCTGCAAACATCTCTGCAACTACTGCGACTTTTATAAAAAGCTCTATGAACCGGCTTCAAATCAGACCGAGGATTTTCATCAGTTTTTAACAAGCTCCTGGGCTTCTCACCAAAGCTTGATGAAGACGCATCTTGTAAGTTGGTCACCGCTAGAGTCAGTTTATCTGGGTGGAGGTACTCCTTCACTTTGGGGATCTGGTGGGGCCAAATTTCTTAAACAGCTATTTCAGCCTGAAGTGACTTTGACCTCCGATTGTGAATTCACCATGGAAGTTGATCCGGGAACCTGGACTCCTGAAATGATTGATGACTGGAAGGAAGTGGGACTCAATCGCATTTCAATCGGAACTCAGACACTTTCGCCAGAGTTCTTAAAGATCATGGATCGTTCTCATTCTCTACAAGAGAGTCAAGATATTCTGAAATACTGCCAGCAAGGCAATTGGAATTTCTCGCTGGATTTTTTATTGGGATTGCCATTTTCCCGGTCGAAAAATCGCGATATTAAATCTGAATTAAATGCTCTTCTTAATTACTCACCTAAGCACATCAGTCTTTATATTCTGAACGCTCGATCTAAGTACCCACACATCCAGGCCATGCCAGATGATGAGTTTATTCGGGATGAATACTTACTAGTGAGTGAGTATTTGCGTTCCTTGGGTTTCATCCACTATGAAGTTTCAAATTTCTCTCTGCCAGGGTTTGAGTCTCGTCACAATTTGAAGTACTGGAAGGGTGAAGGGGTGGCCGCATTAGGACCCACTGGCACAGGATATTTTCCTCTGAGTGACAACTCAGCGCTTCGATATAAATGGAAAGTGACTAAACCAGAATGTGAGCTTGAGAACCTTGGACCGTCCGAGCTAGGCATCGAGAGCATCTATCTTGCACTTCGGACTTCCCTCGGATGGACCCCAAGAGTGCAAAAACCGGATCTATCTTGCACCCTCAGCTCCTGGGAGCAGAATGGTTATATTGAAAGGAAAGAAGCCCCTATCAAGCTCACTTCGAAGGGGTATTTGATGCTTGATTCATTGATGGATGATTTGTTTCGGATTGGGTACTGACAGTTAAAGTTGGCAAAAAATCCTGGTGTTTTATTGGACTATTCCTGAATTTTGAGTTGCTTTAGATTGCAGCTACAATTGCTTATGCCAATTGTTTTCATTTTAATTTTCATTCATATTAGCTGGGCGCGGGAGCTTTCACTCAAGACTCGGGACGTTCAGGTTTATGCAAGAGTCAAGAACTGCTTGGACTTCACTCTCTGCGATGCTTATGAAGAGCAGCTAACAATTAAAGGCGGATTTTATCTATGGCAAGCCCAGTTCAAACAACCGTCATCAGAAATTAAAAAAATCCTCCAGGACTGTCGGGTGGGAAATACGGAATTCGATTTTTCTTTCCGGGATGAGAGCAATGTTCCGCTGGAGGTTCAGCCTCTCTTGCTTCCACCATCAGAGAAAATCCAGCGTGAACATCTTCCCGCCGAACTTTTCGACCGCACGTATGAAGGCCTCAAGGCAAAGGAGCAGTCAATCGAGCTATTACTCCAGAGTGGGGAGCCCCTTCCAGCAATGAAGTCAGCGGCATTTGAATTTGAATACCAGCTTGGTGATTACCAACTTAAAGCTCAGTCAATTCCTCAACCGAATGTTTTGGCCTACGCTCATCATGTAAGGAAGGAAATCGTTTACGATCTTCAAAAATGGGATGGAACGGTCTGTCGATTCTACGAGTTGATGCGACATGAAGTCCAGCATATTCGGAATCGTCGCCAGCAGATTTCATGTCAGGGAAAACATCATTTTCGCTACGGGAACAACGACGACCGATCTGCTTATTTGAATGATCTCGTTTTCATCAGGCACTTCTGCCCGGAGAATAAGGCCCTGTTCTCCAATGTTGAGGCCATGTTGTTGGCGATGTACAAGAATAAAAAACTTCAAAGCTGTGGGGAGGGAAGTGGAGAAAAGAGTGAGACCCAGCCGGAAGAAGGAGAAGGAGAAGGAGAAGGAGAAGGAGCTGGAAAGACTCAGGGGAGACGCTCAAGTTACTCCGGCAACTATTCTTCTCATTTCTCCTCAGATCATTCCTATATTCGACAGTTAGAGAGAACAAAAATAACTATGCAGCGAATGAAGCAAATGCTTAAGGAGAGAGGTTTCCATCAAGAGCGCTATCGTTCTGTATATCCCCCAAGAAAGAGGACACCTCCTGCACATTCCGGCGGATTGCATTAATATGCTATGCGGTTTATCCTGATTTCAGTGCTTTACTCGACTTTCAAATCCAAAAACACTTAAGTTTTTTTCCTGCCGAAACATTGACACTATTCCAGTCGATCCCATCTTGAGGCTAAGAACAAATTTGAGCCTAAGAGAGTGACCATGCAACAGAACGAAAACAACACTGAGAAAAAACCTGCTGAGGCAGAAGCTGAAAACCAGGAAACTTCCGGGGCTCAGAATACAGAAGCAAAGACTGAAGAGAAAAAAGAAGATGTCGATTACAAGGCAAAATACTTTTATATCGCTGCAGAAATGGACAACTACCGTAAGCGCATGGACCGCGAAAAAGAAGGTCTGGTCAAGTTCGGCAATGAGCGTGTCTTGAAAGATCTTCTGGAAGTACTGGATAACTTCGAGCGCACTATCGGTATGCTCAAAGGCGATCAGGATCAAAAAGTAAAAAATCTGGTTATGGGTTTGGAAATGATTGAAAAACAATTCGTAGAGACTTTGGGGAAACATGGCATGACTCCGATCCAGTCGATTGGAAAAGAGTTCGATCCGAATTTCCACGAAGCTCTGGCCCAGGAATATGCTGAGGGTAAGAAGCCTAACCAGGTCATCAAAGAATTTCAGCGAGGCTTCTCTCTTAATGGGCGAGTCATTAGAGCATCAAAAGTAGTTGTAGCAAGCGATAAACAATAAATTGGCAGAGAAATTAAGTAATAAGGAGAATCATATGGGAAAAATTATCGGAATTGACTTAGGCACAACAAACTCATGTGTTGCCGTCATGGAAAACGGAACCTATAAAATTGTTCCAAACGCTGAAGGCCACAACACCACGCCATCGATCATTGGTTTTGCCAATAATGGTGAGAATCTGGTAGGCCAGGTAGCAAAACGTCAGGCAGTGACAAATCCAACCAAAACTCTTTTCGGTGTAAAACGTCTTATCGGTCGTAAATTTACTGATAAAGAAGCCACTCACTTTAAACAAATTGCTCCATTTGAAATCTTCGCCAACAAAAATGGCGATGCTTGGGTAAAAGTTGATGGCAAAGAATTCTCAGCTCAGGAAATCTCAGCAAAGGTTCTTGAGAAAATGAAAAAAGCGGCTGAGGATTACCTTGGTCAACCAGTAACTGAAGCAGTTATCACTGTACCAGCTTACTTCAACGATGCTCAGAGACAGGCAACAAAAGATGCCGGTCGAATCGCGGGCCTTGATGTAAAAAGAATTATCAACGAGCCTACAGCTGCGGCTCTGGCTTACGGTTTAGATTCTAAGAAAGACAAGAACATTGCAGTTTTCGACTTAGGTGGTGGTACTTTCGACGTATCTATCCTGGAGATCACTTCTGATGGCGTGTTCGAAGTTAAGTCAACTAACGGAGACACTTTCCTTGGTGGGGAAGACTTCGATTACCGCATCATCAACTGGTTGGCAGAAGAGTTCAAAAAAGAAACTGGCATTGATCTAAAAAACGATAAGATGGCCTTACAGCGTTTGAAAGAAGCTGCAGAGAAGGCTAAACATGAGCTTTCTTCAGTAACTCAGACAGATATCAACCTTCCGTTCATTACCATGGATGCTTCAGGTCCTAAACACTTGAATCTCAACCTCTCTCGTGCGAAGTTTGAATCTCTGATCGGTGACCTTATCGATAAACTAGTAGCTCCTTGTAAAACAGCGATCAAGGATTCTGGTCTGTCACTCAATGAGATTCACGAAGTGATTCTGGTTGGTGGTGCGACTCGTATGCCGATCGTTCAGGCGAAAGTTAAAGAGATCTTCGGTAAAGAACCTTCTAAAGGTGTAAACCCGGATGAAGTGGTAGCTGCTGGTGCTGCAATTCAGGGTGGTGTACTTGCTGGTGATGTCAAAGACGTTCTTCTTCTGGATGTAACTCCACTTTCACTTGGTATCGAAACTCTGGGTGGTGTTTTCACTAAGATCATCGAGAAGAACACAACAATTCCTACGAAGAAATCTCAGGTGTTCTCAACTGCTGTTGATAACCAGCCTGCTGTTTCAATCCATGTGCTTCAGGGTGAGCGTGAATTCTCGGCCGATAACAAAACTCTTGGTCGTTTTGACCTGACTGGAATTAATCCAGCTCCACGTGGTGTACCTCAGATTGAAGTAACTTTCGACATTGATGCTAACGGTATCGTGCACGTAACTTCAACTGATAAAGCAACTGGTAAGTCTCAGAACATCGTAATCACTTCTAACTCTGGTCTATCAGAAGAAGAGATTAAGCGCATGGTTGCAGATGCAGAGAAAAACCGCGATGCAGATAAGAAGCGTCGTGATGTTGTTGATGCCCGTAACAATCTGGACAGCCTGGTTTTTGCCTCTGAGAAAGGGCTTAAAGATGCTGGAGATAAAGTTCCGGCCGATAAAAAGACTGAACTTGAAGGAGCTATAAGTGAAGCAAAAACAAAACTCACTTCCGAGTCTTTGGACGAAATTAAAGCAGCGACTGAAAGACTTCAAAACGTCGCTCACAGCCTTGCCCAATACATGTATGCCCAGCCAGGAGCTGAAGCCGGTGCCGGTGCGGCCGGTGGACAAGCGCAGGGAGAAACTGGATCGTCTAAGAAGGATGACGGAGACGATGTAGTAGACGCTGATTACAAGGAAGTGTAATTTAAAGTCTCACATTTTTTTAAAAAGAGGAGCCCCTTAATTCAATTAAGGGGCTTGTTTATATGAGTGATAAACGCGATTACTATGAAATCTTAGGTGTGGCCAAGACGGCGACCAAAGATGAAATCAAAAAAGCCTATCGTAAACTGGCCATGCAGTATCACCCGGATAAAAACCCGGGTAATAAAGAAGCAGAAGCTAAGTTTAAGGAAGCTTCCCATGCCGCTGACATCCTGATGGATGATCAAAAGCGATCAATGTATGACCGAATGGGGCATGCAGCTGAGCAGGGTGGTATGGGTGGAGGCCCGGGTGGATTTGGTGGATTTCAGGGCGGAGATTTTGGCGACCTAGGTGACATTTTCGGCGATATCTTTGGTGATATCCTGGGTGGTCAGCGTGGCCGTGGAGGTCGCGGTGGTCGTCGCACTCGCGCTCAATCGGGTGATGATCTACAAACTGAAATGACAGTGACTTTCGAGGAGGCTGCATTCGGTACCGAGAAAGAACTCCACATACAACGTTCAGTTCAGTGTGAAACTTGTCATGGTTCAGGAGCTAAGAAAGGTTCTGGACCTACTACATGTGATACCTGTCAGGGTCACGGAGAAATTCGTCGTCAGCAGGGATTTTTCACCATCGCTCAGCCATGTCCGAAGTGTCATGGTACAGGTCAGGTTATTAAAGATGCCTGTGAAACTTGTCATGGTCGTGGACGCACCAAAAAGCGTGAAAAACTTTCGGTAAAAGTCCCGGCAGGTATTGATGAGGGTCAGCGCCTTAAACTTTCCGCTCAGGGTGATGCTGGTTCCAACGGCGGTCCTTCCGGAGATCTCTATGTTTTGATTCATATTCAGGAACATGAGTTTTTCAGACGTGATGAGTACGACGTTCACTGTGAAGTTCCTATCAGCTTTTCTCAAGCGGCGCTTGGTTGTGAAGTTGAAGTTCCAACTCTAGGCGGACGAGTTTCGATGAAAATTCCGGAAGGAACTCAGTCCGGTCAAAAGATGAAAC
This sequence comes from Halobacteriovoraceae bacterium, assembly GCA_040382895.1. Classification (GTDB taxonomy): domain Bacteria; phylum Bdellovibrionota; class Bacteriovoracia; order Bacteriovoracales; family Bacteriovoracaceae; genus Peredibacter. Next base: position 22,512 of record JBEIEO010000002.1, on the reverse strand, counting down.
TTCGTAATAAAGGTATCAAAAATCTTGGTGGATATGGACAAGGCGATCAGATCATTACGATCCATGTCGAAACACCTTCTAAGTTAAATAAAGAGCAACGCGAGTTGTTTCAACGTTTAGCAGAATCAGAGCAAAACACTTCGAATCCTATGACGAAGGGTTTCTTTGAGCGAGTTCGCGAACTTTTCCAATAAGCTTCATCTTTCCAGGGGCCTTCATAGGCCCCTTTCTCATGACTTTTATTTCAACCGACGATAAAATAATTGGGTACTTTGACCAAAGGAATTCCATGCGTCTGGCCTTAGCCTTCTTACTTCTCATGCTCGCTGCATGTACTCAAATGTCTCCCCGAAAGACTGTTGATGAAAGCGTGATATCGGATGCGGCCAAAGCCAAATTATCTGAAGCCAAAGATCTGATTCAGGAGAGTAAATTAAAGCAAGCCCTTGCGAAGTTATCTGAAATGGCCGATGCGAACCTGAGCCCGGTGGAAAAAGCCCTTAAGTACAACCTTAAAGGTGTCATTCTTTTCAATATGAATGAAACTGATAAATCTTTGTTGAATTTTGAAGTCGCTGAAAAATACTCACCAAAAGATACTCAGCTGTATTCACAAGTTCAGCTGAATATGGCGAGTGGTCATTTCAAGTTGAATCAATTCTCTGAACTCAAATCACGTCTGGGGAAAATTGATCTAAAGATGTTAAGTGATGCTGAGAGGAAAAAACACGCTCAGTTAGCACTGGCCTATGGAAATAAATTTGAAAACCCACTGATGGTAGTAAGTTCTTCCCTGACTTTGATGGGTGATCTTAAAACCTTTAATGAAGTAAATTCATCCAACTACTACGAACCAATGAAAGAGGCTTTTAAAAAGCTTAGTCAGGGGCAAAAAATCGAGTTGTTGGAAGAGTTCAATGACTCTAAAAATAACGCAGTCGCTTATCTTGCGCATTTAGAGGCTGAAGAACGTTACATGAACGGCGATAAAAGTGGTGCTCAGGATGTCGTCAGCTGGCTTAAATCAGAATTTGATAATAACGAAGAAGTAAATAAGTTCATCAAAGAGTTTGAGCTTCGTATGGAAAACTCCAGCCGTATTAGCTTGAATAACATTGGTGTGGTTTTGCCTCTCTCAGGTGATAAGGCGAGTTTTGGCCAGAAAGCACTCAGTGGTGTCGATACTGGTTTGAAAGTTTTAGGCTTGAGTGAAGGTGTGAAAATATTCACCAAAGATTCTTTGGATACTCCGGCGCAAGGAGCGCAGGCAGTGCTGGAACTGATCCGTGAAGAGAAAGTGGCTTTCATAATCGGCGGCCTTTTTCCAGAAACGGCCCGAGCTGAGTACCTTGAGGCGCGCAAATACGGTGTTCTCTATATTTCTCTTTCTCAAATTAATCTTCCAAAAGAAGAAAAGAATCACCACCTGATTGAGATTCAGGGATCAATTGAGTCACAAATTGAAACTTTGCTTTCAGATAACATGATCCAAAAATTTGGAAATCGCCTGGGTGTGATTTACCCTGAGAACGAAGGTGGTAAAGCCTACGCTGAAGAGATTTGGCGTAAATCTAATCAAAAAAATGTACAGATCACCAGCATTGCAGCCTTTCCGAAAAACACTCATGACTACCGTGATTCAGCTCAGCTGTTTTTGGGGCTGAAATATCCTCGTGAGCGTTCAGAGGAACTAAACATCGTAGATGATGTTTATTCCCTTGAAAAAAGTTCAATCCGCCGGGTGCAGACACTTCCTCCAGTGATTGATTTTGATTGGGTTTTTCTTGCGACTTATCCCCATGAAGCCATCGGTCTTATTCCGACCTTGGGTTACTACGATGCTAATCGAATCAAGGTCGTGGGAGGCCCGAGCTGGGTTTCAAAATCTATGGTTAAAGAACAGAAGAATCTCGGAACTCTCTACTTCATCGGAGATGATCCTAAAGACATCAATATGGAAATGCTGAACAAGTTTCAGGAGACCTATGGTAAACAAGCTGGCTTGATTGAAATTCTGGCCCTGGATGCCATGAAAGTCGGTGCTGAAGTCTTGAATGCAGGTGGAGAAGTTTCTAGTCGCGATGACTTTGATGCAAAAGTAAAAGAAAAACCACTTAAAGGTCTGGCGACGAGCTGGAACTTCAAAGATGGAGTTTGGATCAAAGACATGAAGCCGATGACTATCACTCGCGGTGAAATTGTGAAGCTCTTTGGAACTGATGCGATGTAATTAGTTCGGGTAGCGAAGGTAGTAAAGCTGCTCGAAGTTTCGTCCAAAATCTTCCAAATCCAGTCCGTAACCGACGATGAACTCATCTTCGATCTTTTTGCCGGTAAGATCGGGCTGGATATTCACAGCTCGTTTATAAGGCTTATCAAATAGAGTGATAACTTCCAGTGAACGGGGCTGACTTAGCTGAATTCTTTTTTTTAAAAAGCTTAGAGCACGGCCAGTATCGACAATCTCTTCCACGATAATGACATTTCTATCCATTAAATTGGTGGTGTAGTCTTTGCTAATACAAATAGTTCCCTGATTTTCTTTGCTACGTCCTACGGCCTGAAGTTTCACGAAATCCACATAGACTTTCACACCACGTATTTCACGGATTAAATCGGCCATGAAAACCATACTTCCTTTGAGCACACCAATCAGAACCAGATCCTGACCTTGATATTTTTGAGACAAGGTATTACCCAAAGCTTCAACGATGCCTTTAATCTCTTTAGCATCGATGTACTTTACAAATTGGTTGGAAACAAAAGTTGAAGGGAATTTATTTTTTTCATCGCTCATTGATTAATCCTTGAAGAAAAACATTCTAACGTCTCAAAGCGCTCATGGGAAGGAAACCTTATATCCGACAAGTGAAGTCGGGAAAGACTTTCCTCCTCATAAAACCTTGTCCATACTGAGGCTAAGTGATAAATTTTTATGATAAATATAACTATTTTCTCAACTTATGGCCAAGACGCGTAAATCGACTAAGACAGTGAAGAAGACTGCCAACAAGTCGCCTGCAAAGGTGAATAAAGTCGCTTTGCCCTCATCTGAATCTTCTGAGGATTACATTCGACGTTTGACTCAGAAAACGAAGAAAACCAGTTTCAAATTGCCCAAGCATCTCCAGGAGATCCGTTCAAAGCGCGTCTACGCTAACGTAGCAAAGCGTCGAATCGCGATTGATATGCTTGAGCGCTATACCGGGCATGAAATCAAAGATTTTCAGCCTCAAATTATCCTGACCAACTTCCATTATTACTACGATCGCTTTCAGAAATTGCTGCCTGACTGCAAAGCGACGAAAGGCTCTGCCTTCGCTGCTGCATCGTCCCCATCTGCCAAAGTCACTATCATTGAGTTTGGTATTGGTTCGGCCATGGCAGTGCTTATTATGGAATTAGTAGCCGTAATTGAACCAAAAGCGGTACTCTTTTTAGGAATGACCGGTGGAACCCATAGCTCACTGAAGGTAGGAGATTTTATCCTTCCCATCGGAGCAATAAGGGCCGACAGTGTTTCGACCTACTTTATGCCAAGTCAGGTGCCTGCTTTGCCAACTTTTAAGATCCAGAAGTTCGCATCTCAGGTTTTAGTGGAACATGGAATGGATTATCGGACTGGTGTGATTCACACTACTGATTTGAGATTCTGGGAATTCGATGAACACTTTAAACGAACTCTCTATGAGGAGCGAGTGATAGGTGTGGATATGGAGTGCGCAGCTTTGTTTGTTGCAGGCTTCGCAAGTAAAGTTAGTATCGGAGCTTTGCTTTTAGTTTCAGATGTTCCTCTGCGAAGAGGTGGAATCAAAACTAAAAAATCTGCCAGCAAAGTCTTCAAGAGTTACGCTGATCTTCATATCGAATTAGGTATCGAGATCATGGCAGACATCGCTGAACGAGGCGATGCAATCAGACAGTACAAATGGTAATGAGTTGAAAGGATATTTTTATGTTTAAGAAAATGCTTGATTGGTTCTCAAATGATTTGGCCATTGACCTTGGTACGGCCAATACGCTGGTTTACGCAAAGGACAGAGGGATCATTGTGAATGAACCTTCAGTGGTCGCTGTACATCAAGGCTTCAGAGGCGAACAAAAAGTTCTTGCCGTCGGAAAAGAAGCCAAAGAGATGCTGGGAAGAACACCTGGGTCAATCAAGGCTATTCGTCCTATGAAAGATGGAGTTATAGCTGACTTCGAAGTCACTCAAGCGATGCTTAAATATTTTATCCAGAAATCCCTTAACGGATCGAAACTGATTAAACCAAGAATCATTATTTGTATTCCATTCGGTATTACCCAGGTTGAAAAACGCGCGGTGAAAGAGTCTGCTGAACAGGCAGGTGCTCGTGAAGTTTATCTCATCGAAGAACCAATGGCAGCAGCCATCGGCGCTGGTCTTCCCATTACAGATCCTTCTGGAAACATGATCGTCGATATTGGCGGTGGGACAACTGAAGTAGCTGTGATTTCTCTCGGCGGTATTGTTTATTCAAAATCGGTCCGAGTTGCCGGTGACAAATTCGATGAAGCAATTGTTTCATATATCAAGAAGAAGTATTCACTTCTGATTGGTGAGAGAACTGCTGAAATGATCAAGATGTCCATAGGTAACGCATACCCGTTTGATGATGAAGTCAAAACATATGAAGTAAAAGGTCGTGACTTGATCGCAGGTGCACCTAAGACGATTGAAGTGACTTCTGATGAGATTCGCGAAGCCCTTGCAGATCCTATTTCAGAAGTGGTTGAAGCTATCAAGATTTCTCTGGAGAAAACTCCTCCTGAACTAGCGGCTGATATCGTCGATAACGGAATCATTCTAGCTGGTGGGGGCTCACTTCTGGCGAACCTGGATATTCTTATCAAAGAAAAAACAGGTCTTCCTGTTTCTCTAGCAGAGGATCCACTTACTTGTGTGGTTCGTGGTTGTGGTATGGCCCTTGAGTCCCTGACGCTTCTTCGTCAGGTGACAACACTAAGCTAAGGCTCAGAACCCTACATGTCTCAAACCTATTTTAGTAAGCTTGATCCGAAAGAAAAGGAAAGCCGGTTAATGCAACTCGGCGGTTCTCAGGGTCAAGTTACCATTTGGGTGAAGGGCGATAAAAGCAAACACAAGCTTCCGGTTCTCGAGTTCGATAAAAACCGCAACGAACTCATTCTAAATTCCAAAGATGATACTTTCCCCCGAGGTACTGCTTTATTATGCTCATTTGAGCTGCGTGGGATGAACTTCTTTTGTGAAGTTTCTGCTAATAAAAGCATCGTCGGTCATTTACTTCTCGAATGTAAAAAAGAGCTGTTTAAATCGGAAAAACGGGGTAGTTTTCGTCTTCTCACTTTTCCCATCTACGAAGTCTACGCTGAGTTTGATTTAGGCGAGGCTTATGAAGGTGGAAAAGTCGTGGATTTAAAATCCCGAACAAATCAAACCGCTTTGTTCAAAAGCTTTTTGAAGTTGATGGAAAATCGAGACGACGAAAAACAGCATCAAACGATTAAGTATCGAGTACAGGATCTTTCGGCGAGTGGAATGAGTCTTCATATAGGTGAATTAGAGGCACAGTTTTTCTCCAAAGATTTTATCTATAAGGATGCCCAGATTCATTTCCGTGATGAGACCATCGTTATACCTGAGGTGAAGGTCGTCTATGTCGTCGATTATATCTCAGGGGACAAGAATCTTAAAAAGTACAAAGTTGGCCTGCATTTCCCCAATCTTCCACGCATGATTGATGATCAGTTAGGTGGAAAAATTAATAAACTCCTCAGAGAGATAGACTTCAACAAAGACTTCGAGAATTTCACCCGGTGAGCTTAATCCACCTCCTCATTTTATTCAGTTTATCGGCCTGCAGTGTTTTGAGTTCCAAGGGGGCACCTAAGGAAGGCAAAAGAACTTTCAGTTACTCAGACGTTTCAGGCAAATACGTCTTTACCCGAGAATCAAAGTTATTAAAAAATAGACTCATTACCCGCACACAAATTTCTACCGACTCAGGTAACTTGCTTGAAAAGAGCATCATGGTGTCCCAATTGGGTACTATTAAAGAGCAACGAGGCCGGACTCTTTCGATCCGACCTTTTGGTTCAGAGTTCACCGTCTGGTTGGAAGGCAAAAAATATGAATCCCGGATGAAGATTGATCCGAAGACAAAATCTATGCTGGTCGAGCTGAATAGTCCTGAAGAGAAGTGGAAAGGCAGATCCACGACATCTTTTCCAAAGGGAAAACAGTTTTGTTTTTTTTCTCAAATACCAGACTGCCTTTATCATAATAATTACCTCTTTCGAGCTCAGCAGGGGAAAGGCGAAGGCTTAGGCTTCTATGTGGTATGGGACAGTTTTCCTTACGTTCAGGAGCAATTAACCAATATTGGCACACGCCTCTTTTCATCAGCTGTGGTAAAATATGAAGGGACTGCAAAGAACATTCTTCGTTATCAGGTAGAGGTAGACGGGCAAACACTGCTCTACCAATTTTCAAAGTCCTATGATTTGGTTAGAATGTTCTGGGTTGCGCAGGGAATTTCTGTCATGCCCCCAGGTGAAGAAGTTTCGGATATTGAAGAATAATTGAGGTACAAGTGGATAATTTCGGGCAGCTCATCATTTCAGGCATCAAAGGCACTTCTCTATCTCCCGAAGAAATTGAATTCATCAAAAATGAAAAGTTAGGCGGCATCATTCTTTTCACTCATAATTTCGAAGATCCAGCTCAGTTAGCAGAGCTCGTGAATAATATACAAAAGCATCGTGACGAATACCCGCTATTCATTTCTGTAGATCAAGAAGGTGGACGGGTCATGCGATTTAAAAAGCATTTCACGCAATTTCCATCAATGATGGAGATTGCTTCCCTTGATTCTCCTAAATTGGTTTTCGAAGTTCATCAGGTTATGGCCAAAGAACTCTCGGCTTGTGGGATCAATTTAAGTTATTCACCTTGTTGCGACATCTTGACCAATCCGGAAAACAAAGTTGTAGGTGATCGCGCTTATGGTAAAGATGCTGAGAGCGTTGAAAAATTCATAAGTGCTGCGATTCGTGGTCTTCAAACCAGCGGATTACTTTCATGCGCTAAACACTTTCCAGGTCATGGCAGTACATCTAAGGATTCTCATTTTGATCTTCCCTTAGTGAAAACAACCTTGGAAGATTTGAGAAAACGCGAAATGATTCCGTTTATCAAGGCTTCAAAGTCCCGAGTTGAATTCATGATGATGGCCCACCTTCTAGTAGATGCCCTTGATGATAAATTGCCTACCAGTCTGAGTGCAAAGGCTTATGAGTTCTTACGGCAGGAAACCAAGTTCACAAAAATTGTCATCACCGATGATATGGAAATGAAGGCAATTTCTGACAAATACAGTACAGAAGAAGCTGCCACTATGGCGATTAATGCTGGTGCTGACATGTTGCTTTACCGAAACATGGAAGAGGCCAAAAAAGCTCTATCTGCCATCCGTGAAGCGGTTAAGAAGAAGACACTTAAGCGTGAAGCAGTAGTGGAGAAAGCCCTCCGTATTGAAAAATGTAAAAAAGAAAACCTGGCTGAATACCAACCAATTTATATTCCAAAAATAGTCGACTCATTTAATACACCTGAAGCAAAGAAGCTGATAGATCACTTTCAAACTACTCTAGTCGCTAAGGCTTAGAGAGGACTTTTTTTCCCATTTCCTGAAATTTTAAAAGCTTAGCTCTTTTTTGTTACTCTTAAATAAGATCTCAAAATTGGGGTTAATAAAGACATGACGTCTTACATTTACAGCTTTCTGTTTTTCATTGGTTTATTGTTACCAGGTGCTTCACCGTGGGCGCAATTTTCATGTCCTGAAGATTTTTCGCAGATCTCTACAAAATGTATCGCACAAGGTCTTCGCTCCAATTCCAAAAAAGAAATTGAGTATTCCGGAAATTCATTTCCTCTGAATAACGAATTACGTGATGACATCTTCTTCTTTAAAACAGGAAGCGGTGAAATCGGTAAAATGAAAATCCTCTCAACCACAGTAACTCCCACTCAATGTGTGATGTACATGGATGCAGTTACTTATGGTGGTGAACGGGTATTTATTCCTAACTCCTCAATCAAAATCAGTATTAGCAATAACTGGCTGATGGATCGAATCTTCCTGGATAAGGAAGGATCGGCGGCGATTGAGTTGTTCCGTTATCAGGCGATGGATCCGGTGCTGGATAGTGAAGGCAAACCGATGAAGGATGAGCAGGGTAACGAGCTCAAACAACCAAAGGGTGGTCCGGTATGTGTTGTTCGATTAACTAAAGGTGTTTTGTTCGGAAAGTTTTACGATCAAAAGCAGGAAGAAAAGCAGCTTTGGCGTGAGTCCTATGACCTATTGATGTACGCGCCGCTGGCACTCATTTTTATTGCGATCTTTATCATCGTGCGTCTCTTCATGGAGGAGCAAGACAAGTTTAAAACTCAGGAAGCTTTAGAAGAAGCAGAGAATGTTGCCAAGGTTAAAAACCAGGCGTTCTTCATAAAGATCACACGTCCATTTTATAAAAGATATTTCTTACCTATGACCCAAGGTAAGAATAAACAAAAGTATCGAAATCTTTATCGTCAAAAACTTGCGAATGCTGGTCTTTCAAAAGACATGAGCCCGGAAGAATTTATGGCCTTGAAATTTTTCATGATCTTAGGCGGACCATTTGCTTTCCTGACAGTTCGATTCATTATGGAAGAAAACTGGCCTCTCTCTGTCACGCCTATAATGGGAATTGTTGGATATATGTATCCTGACATATGGGTAAGTGGTCTGATTAAAAAACGAGCTGATGATGTATTAAGAGCGATGCCATTTATTATTGATATGCTTGCGCTTTCTGTCGAGGCCGGATTGGACTTCATGGCGGCCATACAGCGTGTGATTGAAAAGGCACCACCTAGTCCTCTTGTAGAAGAATTTGAAACTCTGATCAAAGAAACAAAAATCGGATCAAGCCGAGCCGAGGGTCTAAGGCAGTTAGGCTGGCGGGTAAACATTATTGAGATTAACTCATTTTGCGCCACACTGATCGCAGCCGATTCTGTGGGGGCTTCCATCGGACCGATCTTAAAGCAGCTATCAAATGAGCTCCGAGTAAAACGTTCATCACGGGCCGAACAGATGGGTGCAACGGCAGCTACTAAAATTTTGATTCCGATGATTTTCTTTATTCTTCCTGCAGTATTAGTGGCGATTTTTGCGCCAATGATTCTGAAGATGATGACGGGGAAGGTATAAATGATCATCAAATATAAGGGGCAGATTGTTTCAGAAAAGGTTCGACTTGCGGATAACTTTTTCACACGTCTTCTCGGTTATATGTTCAGTAGGAAGCCTGTATTTGATGATGGGATTTTATTTGACGTTCCACATGGGAACTCAATTCATACATTTTTTATGCGTTTTGATCTGGATGTCGTCTTTTTAGATCAGCACAAGAAGGTCATAAAAATATTTCGTGGTCTCAAACCATGGAGAATAACCTGGGTCTATCGAAAAGCAAGACACGTGTTGGAACTTCCCGCAGGGAAACTTCCTGCCGAAGTAAACATCGGTGACACGTTAGAGGTAGTCAATGTTTAAGTTAGTTGCAGTAGGTGGAAAGCTTCGCGGGAAAGAGATTACGCTTAATCAGGGAGAGAATGTCATTGGACGTGCTGCTGATTGCGATCATCCGATTGCGGTTGAAGGTGTTTCTAAAAAACATCTAAGAGTTACAGTGAATGGCGAAACAGCCTACGCGGAAGATATGGGAAGTTCCAACGGAACTCTTGTGAACGGAAAAATCATAAAGAAAATGACCATTAAAGATGGGGATAAGATTGCACTACCTAATCTGATCCTTCAGGTTGTTTATGTTCTAGAAAAAAAGGTAGTTATCAAGAAGAAGGTCGTCAAAGGTGCGTCTGATGAAGATGACGATTCCTACGATGAGCTAAAACAAACCGAGCCGATGCCGGATAGTCTGGCCGGAAAACCGATCTGGTTATTTAAACATAAATTGATGCCGGTAGTTTATGGTTTCAATGAACGCTACGAATGGTCAGCCTTGGTAGGGATTCTGCTTTTTGTCTTTATTGCGATTAACATCACCCTGACTATCCTACCAGTATTGCGAGATAGTAAGCAGCTTTTGATTAAAGAAATTGCTCTGCGTGGAAAACAATATGCAGCTGAAGTGGACCACTTGAACGGGGTCCATTTGCGGGATAAAAACCTGGATTTAATTCGTACAGATTTTCTGGAAGGGGAAGACGCTGAAGGGGTTCAGAGTTATAAACTCTACGATATTGAAGGACGCGCTTATCGTCCGATTTCCAGTCTTAATACGATTGTTAATGATCCGTTTTCCGTTGAAGCTTTAAAATTCTATAAAACGGAGAGTAACCAGGACAAGGAGGTTATTCAGGATCTGGGGAATAATCAGATTGGTATTGCACGAGCAATTAAGGCGCATGATAAACAACTTGGACGAGAAATTGTGGTGGCGGTTATTACCATTATCTTCTCCCCAAGCTCTCTTGCTCGAGAAGCTTCTAACAACTCCAAAGCTTATCTGGAGTCCTTGATTACATCTGGGATGGTGGCGATATTCTTCTTCGGAATTCTGTATTACATGACTATTCGTCCGATCGATGAAATGAAGCATCAGATTGAGGCGGTATTGCGTGGACGACAGAAAGAACTGACTTCCAACACACTTTTTAAAGAATTATACCCACTGCGGAATACTGTAAATAGTATTCTCACCCGAATAAAAGAACTTCAGAACACTGATAGTGGTGAAGTTCAGAATCTTGAAGAAGATGGTCCATATCTTCGTACTTTAAAAGAATTCATGGAGGGGGCTCAAGGTCCGGTGTTGATTTTGAACTCTGAGAAAATTATTCAGAATATCAATCCTGAGTGTGAGGATTTGATCGGTATACGAGAAAACGCTTCATCGGGTCAGAGTCTCCTGGATACTGCCCGTGATCAGGGTTTCGCAGCTACAGTTATTGACCTCTGTGACCGGTCTGCCAATAACGATGGAAGTAACCAGAAAGAATCTTACCAGATTGGTGGTAAGGATATGTCGATTAACGTTTCTGCACTTATCGGAAAGGATAAATTTGCGAAAGGATTTTACGTCACTTTCGTTAAAAGCTAAGAATGGCAAAGAACGTATTGGTTCTTAAACATTTTGAGTCACCAAAAGAAGCCGGAACCTATTTCCGGTTGGTATGCCTTACTGGTACCAGTAAAGGGGAATCCTACGTCCTGAATAGTGGTCGAATTGTTATCGGTCGTGGTGATAAAGCAGATATTAAGCTGAATGATACCAAGGCAAGCCGAGAGCACGTTGAGATAACCAAAGTTGGGGCTAACTGGGTGGCAACCGATCTTGGATCTCAGAACGGAATTATCGTTAATGATAAAAAAGTCACACAGTCGCAACTTTCCGAGGGTGATAAACTCATCGTCGGTCAGACCGTGTTTAAGTTCGCAAAAGTAGAAGTCGGAGCTAAACCGAAACCTAAAGAGCGAACCTACGAAGATGACATGCCTAATGCGGGAGGCGGCGGAGCTAAGAAAACTCTTGTTCCGATGATCCTCCTGGCCGGTGTTTTTATCTACATGCTGATGGGTGATGATAAAAAGCCTGGTGAAGAAGCCGCCAGAGCAAAGGCAAAACCCACATCCAGTTATCAAGATGTCTCCGGCGAATATCTCAACGATTTAAAAAAGCGTCAGGCAAAAGAAGATAAGGCTATCAAAGAAAAGCTCAATGTGATTTACCAGCGGGGTTTGAGAGAGTTCCGGGAAGGGAATTACTTCCGTGCGATTGCGGAGTTTAACCTGGCCTTGATAATTGCACCAGGTGATGCCTACGCTGAATATCACCTTCGTAAGACCAAGGAAAAACTAGATAAGACGATCGAAGAATTCACCATCCGCGCGCAAAGGGATGAAGGAGCCTTGAAATTACAAAGTTCTATCGTGTCTTATTGTTCGATTATCAGACTACTTTATACAGTCCCTGAAGACCCCCGCCATAAAAATGCCGAAAAGCAGATTATGGCCTTGGAGTCTCGACTAGGAATGGAGCAAGGTGAGAGTAACTGTCTTAAAAAATCACGTACCGATTAATGAAGTGATGGTGGAAACACCAGATCACGATGAGCGGTACGAAATTTACGTTGGACGATCGGAAGACTGCCACGTCGTCATTGAAGATCCTTTGATCTCACGGCATCACTTTGTCTTAAAAAATGAAAACGGCAAATGGTATTGCGAGAAACTTTCCCAGCTTGGGATTGTGAGTGTTAACGGTCTCACCTCAAAAAAACTTGAAGTTCAGGAAGGTGATGAGATTAAGTGCGGCACTTATTCTGTCATGGTTTCGGGATTCCCGGCTGTACAGATGGCTGTTCCACAACAACCCGTATATGTAGCACCACAACCTGCCTTTGTAGCTCCTCAACCAACTGTCCAGACCATGCCTGTACCGGATCTATCGACTCTGGATGAGCTGGCAAGTGAAGAACTCACACCTGAACCAGAGGAAGCAACCGAAGTGGTGGCCGAAGATGCAGTTGCTTCGACTGATTCACTTGAAGATGCGACTGAAGCCAACGATGGCGGTTTTGGCGGAAATGATGAAGTGAGCGAAGGTTTTGGTGAATCCCCGTCAGAAGAAGGTCTCGCCACAGAAAGTTTTGAGTCAAATGAAGTTGCTGCATTCGATGACGGTGGAGGCTCTGAAGAGGGTGGTGATGAGAAAACCAGCTTCTTTAAAGCCTTTGTTAATTATCAACTTGTACTCTTTGGTGATCATGCTCCGTATGACCGATATCAAATCGAGACCAACGAAATCTACATCGGTCGAGATCCTAAAAAATGTCAAATCGTGTTGGATGATCCGGAAGTTTCAACAGTACATGCTGTTATCCGGAAAAATGCCATCGATGTAACCTTGGAAGATTTAAACTCATCTAATGGTACGATTCTCAATGGTGAGCGTATTAATAAAGCCCATCTTCAAACTGGTGATGAGTTTGTGATTGGTAGCACCAGCTTTACTCTGGAAACACGTTCTGATCTTCTGGATGCAGAATCAGATCGACTGATGCCGGTAGAAAGTGGTCAGACCATTGAAACCGAAGAAATCGAAGAAGAAATTGTTGAAATGGGTGAGGGTGGAGACGTTGATTTTAATTCAGAAGCGCCACCAGAAAAAAGTCTCATTGGTCGATTCAAAAAAGATCCAAAGTTTCGCAAGAAAGTTATCTACATCGCTGCCGGTCTGGGTATTGCTTATGTGATGCTAGGTGACAGCGAACCTCCGAAGAAGGCAGCTGCTCCTCAGGCGAAGGTTGAAGAGAAAGCTAAAAAAGATGAAAAACCAAAACTTCAGCTCAGTAAAGAATTGGAAGAAAAGCGTAACCAGTCCTATGAATTGGGTGTCAGCTTTTTTGAACAGAATAAATACTTCGAAGCCTTGAAAGAATTCCAGACGGTGGCTTCCATTGATCCGAACTATAAAAAAGTGGAGACCTATCTGCTTCAAACGCAGGAAGGTTTGAAGCGACTGGAAGAGCTTGAAACTCAGCGAAGGGCTGAGGAAGAAAGAATTAAAACCAAAAAGTTGATAGAGGAGTTGCTGGTCAAGGCCCGTGAAGCTGTTAAAGAGAAAAACGTTCAGGTTGCCGAGAGCCTTTTTGCCCAGATCTCTGAAAAAGATCCGGAAAATATTGAGGTTCAACAGCTTAAGATGGAATTGGAGTCCTGGCAGAAAGAGCAGGAACGAATCGCCTTGGAAAAAGCTGCTAAAGAGGCTGCCCGTAAAGCCATGGTAGATGCTTTGAGTCCTGGTAAGACCTTCTATTTGAAAAAAGAATGGTACAAAGCCATTCTTAAATTGGAAGAGTACCTACGCCGCAAAGGTACAGATGAGGATCTGGTAAAAGATGCTAGTGATATGCTTAGTGATGCCAAAAATCAACTGGCATCTGAATTAGGTCCTTTAGTTGGTAAAGCACGTTCATTGAAAGAAGGGCAGGATTTGAAAAGTGCCTACGAGGCTTATCTCGAAATTCTTAAAATCGAACCGACCCATTCCGAAGCGCTCAATGAAGTCGACGATATACGGGCTCAATTAGATACCCGTTCAAAACGAATTTATCGCGAAGCGATCATTGCTGAATCCTTAAGTCTCTTTAGTGATGCCAAAGAAAAATTTCAGGAAGTTCAGCAAATATCCCCGACCGATAGTGAGTATTATCGTAAAGCCACCGAGAAGCTAAGAAATTATCTGGAGTAACAATGCGACTCAAAACCTATGCAGCTCAAACTCATCAAGGTCCCTATCTTCAGGTTAATGAAGATGCTTATGACTTTGATTTTGAGAATGACCTTTTTATGGTGCTGGATGGTTTTGGTGGATCTGGAATCGGTGATCGGGCGGTAGAAAAGCTAAAGTCCGAGATTAAAACTTTCTATACCCAGCTTTCTGATGACCCAAATGCGACGATGCCCTTGTATTTTAATCCCCGTAATTTGCTCGAAGGGAACGCCATTTTAAATTCCATGATGAATGCCCATGCGAGTCTCTTTAAGGCGAATTCCGAAAAGCCAGTCAATCAACGGGCAGGTTCCAGTGCGGTAGTGGCAGCTCGCTCAGATAGTCTGATGGTTCTGGTAGGGGTAGGCAACTGCTGTGCTTATCATTACCGGCAAGGTACTCTTTCCAAAATTATTGAAGAAGATACCCTCAAATATCTTTCTAAAAGTCAGTTCGATACAAGATTTCGTACCTCACCAATGGCGGCACTCGGCATGTATCCGGAAATGGGATATCAAATCCGAGAGGTTAGACTTCTGGAGGGAGATAAGATTTTAATGATGACTGACGGTCTCTACGCCTATCTTTCAGAGGAGGAAATCCTCCACCATTTGAATCGGAAAGCGCCCGATGCCCAGGAAAGACTGAATAGCTTACTAAAACTATCCAATTCTCACGGGAATCTTGATAACCAAACTGCAATGATTCTCGAGTTTTAAGCTTTTTTTCATTCCCATTCTCTACGGGGCGACTCTATAATTTTCTTAGATGGGAGTTTCCTCGAATGAATCATAAAGTTCTGCTCGCAGACGATAGTCTGACTATTCAAAAAGTCATCAAGATTACGCTGGCCAATCAGCCTTATGATATCGTTGATTGCGCAAGTGATGATGAGCTTTTTCGCAAACTTCCGGAAGTTAAGCCGGAACTGGTTTTTCTTGATTTCAATCTATCTGAAAAATACACTGGTTACGAATTAACTTCAAAAATCAAAGCGGCTGTCCCATCAGCTCAAGTGCTACTTCTGCTCGGTACATTCGATACTGTTGACGATGCTGCCATGGAGAAATGTGGAGCTGCTGATAAAATCGTTAAGCCTTTTGACTCCAATAAATTCATCGCGATCTGTAAACGTCTGCTGGATACTCATCCGATCGTTGAAGAAATCAATTTCCCTGAGCCCAAAGCTGAAGAGACTGCTGCCATTAAGGAAGATGATCAGTGGACGGTCTCCCATACTACTGAGCCTGTGATGAAACCCCTTGAACCTACTGGTTCATTTGATGTCCGAAATTTGCTTAATCCACTGGATCAGGAAGTTTCAGATTGGGGTATGAGTGTACCGGGTGTCATTAACGATTCTCAGCCTCATGAGAAAACTATCGATCTACCTCCAGTGATTGGCGAAGTGAAGTCACTGGAAGCCCACCGTACTAAACTTGAGTTGCGGCCTGAAATAAAAGCAGCTCCGGTATCCGGTGCTTCTGATATTAAGTTCCCTGCCAATGATGATCTTGATTATCCCACGATTGAAGATCTTCAGGAGAAAAAGACCATTGAGGAAAAACCAAAAGCTAGCTCTAAATTACTTTCAATCGAAACCTTGAATCAAGGCCCGATTGAATTTGAGATTGAGCACACAATCAATTCTGTTGAAGAAACAGATATCTCAAGTTTAGAAGCTCAGATTCGTGATGAAGTGGAAGAAGATTTGTGGCAAGTTGATGAGTTCGAAGAACTTAAAAACGAAGTCTCAACCAAAATTGAAGAAGTGAAAAATAATTTCCGTCCTACTGAAAAAGATTTTGATGAGTCACTCTTCAAGCCTCTGGATGAGAATGAAACTATCCCGTGGGCATCTCCATCAGCCGAAGATCTGGAGTTCCCTCAAATTGATGAAGCCAAAAAAGAATCTAAATCAGCAGCACCTATAAATACAGTTGTCTCTCAACCCGATATGCAGGTTCTGAGAGCAGAAATCGAAGTACTGGTTAAAAAGCATGTGAAAGAATACATGGACCAGATGTTTCAGCAGAAGATCGAGAAAGTTACATGGGAAGTTGTTCCTGACCTGGCAGAGAATCTGATCCGTCAGGAACTCTCAAAGATCTCAAACAAGATTTTAAACGATTCAAATTAAGCTAAGACTTCCGTTGAAAAGCCGGTGAATGCCTTCGCCATTCTGAACCATGGCTTCGCCGTATTCACCTAATCCCAGAAATAGACCGGAGATTTCCTGATCGCCTTCTTTGATACTCACCAATTCATTGATGTGAGCGCATCTTAATTGCCAGTCTGAGATTAGGGCAACTGTATCAGTGTAGCGATTCTCACGAATGAAAATGCTAAGTTCTCTGCACCAACTTTTCTTATCCAGTTGAAAAGAAGAATCATAAACTCCACCGAAGTTTGTACCTTCGTAAAAGAGATTAATTCCAATTCCTGCCAGGTACTGATGTTGGAAGTTCTGAACGAGAATACCACCACATTTTTTTGAGTGTTTTGTAAGAATATCATTAGGCCATTTGAGCTTTAATTTATTTCCTTCAACTTCAAAAAAACGACAAACCAGAAGAGACATCTCAATAGCTGTAAAAGTCGTTTTTATGTGAGGTGTAATGTTCATAGAAAAGCACAGGGTTCCGGGTGTGTCTTCCCACACATGACTACCGCGACCTCGACCGTGTAACTGATGTTCACAACTTACAGTAAACTCATTTTCAGAATGGGCGATCAATTGTTCTTTGAGAAGATCTTGTGTAGAATCACAGCGATCAACATGAATATACTTCACCATCAGAGGTCCTAATGTCTTTAATTAAGCGTGACACTCCCCGTACTATTAAGTTCACACCAAATATCAATCCCTATGCGTACGGTTCCGTCATGGCAGAATTTGGAAATACCAAGGTTCACATTACGGCCAACGTGCAAGAGTCTGTTCCACCTTTCCTTAAAGGTAAAGGTCAGGGTTGGTTAACAGCCGAATATGCTATGCTTCCTTCTTCAACTCATACACGTTCTGATCGTGAAAGAAAAGGAGCCTCCGGACGTACCCAGGAAATTCAGCGTCTCATTGGTCGGGCCCTGAGATCCATTGTCGATCTCAATAAGTTAGGCGAAAGAACGATCATGGTGGACTGCGATGTGATTGTGGCAGATGGAGGAACGCGCACCACTTCAATTTCTGGTGCTTACATCGCTGTGGAAATGGCGGTTCGTCGTTTGATGAAAGAAGGTTTACTCCAGCAGAATCCTATTAAAGATGGTTTATGTGCCATCTCTATTGGTATCAACAGTAAAAGCGAAATCATCGCTGATCTCAACTACGAAGAAGATTCAAGCTGTGAAACGGATATGAATATCGTGATGACAGCATCAGGTAAATTCGTAGAAGTGCAGGGTACCGCTGAGAAAGAGCCGTTCTCGCTTGAACATCTGAACGCCCTTATCACTTGCGCTCAATCGGCCCTTAAAGTTGTAGTGAAAGAGCAAAGAAACTGTCTGGATAGCCTGAAATGAAACAATTTCTTTTAGCTTCAGGTAACGCTCATAAAGCGGAAGAGTTTAAAGAGCTCTTTGGAAATAGCATTTCTGTTTCAGCTGCCCCGCGTACGCTGGAAGTTGAGGAAACGGCCAAGACCTTTACAGAAAATGCCTACATTAAAGCAAAGGCGTACTTTGATACTTATAAAGTTCCAGCCTTGGCCGATGACTCAGGACTGGTTCTAGAGGGATTTCCAGAGCTCTTAGGTGTGCAATCGGCCCGTTTTGCTCCAGAGCTCAAAGACTATAAAGATAAGTGCCAAAAGCTCCTCGGTATTCTTGAATCTTCACCACAAAAAGATCGTAAGGCCTACTTTGTTTGTGTGCTGTGTTTTTATTTATCCCCGGAAGAAACCTACTTTTTTGAAGGACGGCTTCATGGGGTGATTGGCAATGAGCTCAAAGGGCAGCACGGCTTTGGTTATGACCCTATTTTTATTCCTGAAAGGAAGGAAAACGATGGGCTAAGCTTATCGGAACTTCCCGAATGGAAGAACCAGTTTTCGCATAGAGCCAAGGCTGCTTTAGCGGCCCTGGACTTCTTTAAAGATACAAAGAAAGCATAGACAAAACGCCGAAGAAGCCTTAAAAATATTCACTCAAGAGTTCGGGGTGTAGCGCAGCCTGGTAGCGTATCTGCTTTGGGAGCAGGTGGTCGTTGGTTCGAATCCAATCACCCCGACCACTTTTTTCACTCATCCATAAACTACTTAAATATCACTTGAAGCTATGACTCGAAATCCGATGGGATTATGATCGTTTGATCGCGAACAATCCTGACCGTGAATTCGAGGTTATCGTTTTTAAGGTCCACGGATATCGTCACCAATTTCTGCGAAGTCGAGCTGTTCCGGCATTTGCTTCGAAAACTATATACGCTCGTTCCGTAACTTCGAGGGGTTTCACATTTTAAATTCTGATCTGTGTTTGCTAACTCCAGGGCCGATAACTTATCTGTTAATGTTTTTTGGATGCGAATTTGATTCTGATAAATCTCTCCCTCTATTACAACAGCGATGGGATTTCGGTTAAAGTTATTGTTTTGTGCAAAAGCTGATAGAGTGCCGAAAGCAAGTACTGTAAAGATCAATTTGTTCATGCTGAATACCAATGTCGATAATACTTTTTTCACAAAATTCTCCATTATGATTTTTTGTATTTAATAGTCAGAAACATAAAAATTTAGAATATCCCGCAGACTATCTTCCCGTCTTCTGTAGTCTTTTTTTCAAGTGGTATTAAGTATTCTACTGCGATGTCTTTCGTAGAAACACTCACCAGCCAAGTTTCGAAAGATTCCTCTGAAGTCTGGGGGGGCATTTTCATCCGTAAAATGGTCCCTGGCTTGAGTCCATGATCCTTTTTTGCCCCATCGGCTGCATACTTCATTACCGTCTCTTTATCGCATTCAAACTTCACCTCATCATTTCCATCATAAGCTGTCGTTTGAGAAAAAGCGGTAAAAGCAAAGAATAGATTCATCCAAACCAGTATCATTTTCATAGTATTCACCTTAGTGTTCTTAATTATTGACGAGGTTAATTCTCACTGGGCGTACGTTCAAACTTTCCAGATAGAGACCTGAACTACGATTGATCAGGATCACATTAGAGAATGCTCGGAAAGCACAGACAGGAGAAAGTACATTCCCAACGCGATCACTTCTTTTCTCTCTTTCGGCATCGTACTGGATACTTCCCTCGATCGCGATGACGGTTCCGTCTTTGAGTGTTGCTATCCCACTTACTTTTGAATCGAAGTTATTTGGGAAACCTCTCTCTTTTTTTGTGATCTTAATCTGGTTAGGGTCAATTTCGACCAACAGTCCCCCCAGTTTTCTAAGTACCTCAACTTTAGTTTCGATCATCATCTCACGCATTCTAAGTTTCACATCTTCATTCTGAGATTTTAGTGCTGGTACCTTGCATCTCACGCCGTTCAAGTTTCCTTCTGGAATTTTCTGGGCAAATGAATTGAGAGAAGCAAGAGTTAGTAGTGAGGCGATTAATAGCTTTTTCATCAGTGGCTCCTTGGAAGCGTTATGAGTTTTCTGTAATTTAATGGGGGTGAGAAATATCTAGGAAAAAAAAATATCCCCAGTCTTGCCAGACTGCTAATAATCAGTGATAACGCTGCCTTATGAGAAAATTAAGCCTTCTTCTTTTCGTGCCTTTTATCGCCCTTGCCGAACCTAAGCTTGAGGCTGAGGTATCCGGTTTCTCCAACTTCATCTGGCGAGGAACCACTTTTTCTGAGAATAAGCCTGCCATTCAGGGTGTGCTGGAACTGACAGTTTCTCAAGGGACTTTTCTCAGCACTTTTGTCTCAAATGCTGAATTTTCTGATGAAGCGATTAGTTCAGAATCTCAGGTTACACAGGAGACAGATTTCACTCTCGGCCAGCGCTGGCAGATGGGACAAGTGGGGTTTCAGGCATCTTATAATCGTTTCTATTTTCCTGGTGCCGGGGTTTTTGATACCGATGAGTTTAATCTCCAACTCAGCTGGAATGGGTTTAATATGGAGCTCTCCTACATGGATGACTACTTTGGCTATCAGTCGATCTACAAGTACGTCCGACTAGGCTATGAATGGGAGTACAAACCCACGCTCGAGGGAGGGCTCTTTATTGGTTATAATGGCTTTGAACGCGCTAAGGGTAATCTAAAATCTAGATGTTTAGACGCTTCCTGTTCTGAGCAGGCCTATGCGACTAATGGAGCAGGAAATCCAGATTACTGGGATATCTACCAAGTCTCCCGTAAAAAATTCGATAACGGATTGTCGCTCGAGCTAGCGATTAATATTACTGATCGTCGGGAATATCTGGCTGATGCGGATGGAATTACATTAGAGAGGGCAAAAGACTTTACTGTTCTTACGGGTATCTTGTTTCCCTTCTCTCTCTGATAATTTTGACTTGTTTCCGGCAAGACTTTAGAAAAATTTGTTCAGACGCTCTTGCTGGCAACCAATTCCTTAATTACGATGCGTGCTAAAAAGGACCTGTTATGTTGAAGATTTTGTTTTTGATGATGTTCTCATTATCGGCCCTCGCTACCATTGAAGTTCTTAATTTCAAAATCAATCCGGGAAAGTTACACGCTGGTGGAAAAGCTGCAGCCAAGATTGAGTCGATCGACTCAGCAAAAGGTATAATGCTGGCCTTCCTTGCGTACGAAGTAGTTAAAAAGCCACTGGTGCCAGTGCCGGACGAATATTTGAAAGGTACTGAAAAACAAGAGCTGCCATTGGATTTTATTGACGAGCGCGGATATTTAAACCTAGAGGCGAAAGGTCCATTAAAGCTGGAAGACGCTACGGTTTATCACTTGGGTAGAACCAAAATAGGAAGCCGAACTGGTGTCCATCACGTGAAAATTGTGGCTACCAATGGTCGCTCGATGACGGAAGTTTTCTATCACCCGGAAGTGCCTGAGCTCGGTTGGGTGAAAGTGAGACTTACACTTTACACACCGATCCCACTTTTAAAAAATTATTCTATTGAAGCAGTTCTGATAGATTAAGAGATTTACCCGGCTCAAGTATGGTGATCTCCAGTTTTTGACTGGAATTGATTTTAAAAAACAAGACCTGACTTGGGCCAATCACTCTGGCTTCGCTGCCGGAAATCATTAGCGCTGTATTTTCATCTACGCCAATTCCCAGTTTGCCTTTCTTATCCTGAATCAGTCCTGCCAGTCGATTGAAGCGGCCACGAACAATAAAATGTTGGTCAGCAATTATACCCTGAGGCAGTAGTCCCAAACCTTGAGCCAATTCCACTTTCGAGCCGTCGATCACACTGAGATCGGCCAGTCCTGTGAGCATAGGATCTGACATGATAGCAGTACCGGCGCTGGTTCCACCGAACATCATGCCTTCTTGATACCGTTTTTTGAGAAGATCATAAACTTTATAATCCCGAATAAATTTCATCAGCGTATTCTGATCACCGCCGGTGAAGAATATGCCGGTGGCACCTATGATTTGTTGATGCAATTTAATGACATCTGCTGAACTCAGTTGATGAGGAACGATTTCGATTCTTGCTTTCGTGAATGGAGTTATTTCATTTCGAATACTTTCGGCACTTTCAATACTCGCTGAAGCCCAAGGGATGATCAGTATTTGACCATTTCCACTCTTCTCAGCAAATGAACGCATTGCATCGACAGGTCGATTTCCGCCACCTACTAGCAGCAACTTGGATTCTGCTCGTGTGAAGAAACTGAAAAATATAGCGAAGAGAAGAGGATACATCTTATTTCCAGTGGAGACTGAAAGCTTCAAACGCTTTCTTCGCCCACTCTTTAGCAATCGGTGTCCCCAGCGTATTCCAGTAATGAACACCATCTCCACCTGTTTCTGGATAGCGGGTCACTTTAGAGCTTTCAAAAATGGGGCAATCTTCTCCCACGGCCTCTTTGGTGAGACGTAAAATTCTCGGAATTTCAGAGCGAAAATTGCGAGTATCAGGATTAGTAATCCAGAAGCACGCAGCACCAGAAGCTTTAACTTTGGCAATAATGGCCTTGATGTCTTTGATCACAAAATCATCACTAGGTGTCTTCACATAGTTTCCACCAAACTCCATCACTACCACATCAGGTT
>JBEIEO010000001.1:0-43453 GCA_040382895.1 Halobacteriovoraceae bacterium | reverse complement strand
GTGATCAACCCAGCTCAAGGTGTTTCTTCTCCGATCTCTGATTTGGAAGTTTCACTTGGAAATATGGGTCAGGTTACTCGAAGTGTTGAACCGATCGCTCCAGGCGCAACTCGCCAGGTAGTTCTGAATGTAGAGGATATCGATCCTCTCGCTCTGATCATTACAGGCTCAGTATCGGGTAACGTAAGTGCAAGACTTGCTGGCAAGGTTGCTCACCGCCAGGCAGTTAGCTACAACATCAATATTGATCGCTCGACAGCGGTGGTTCAGTACCTTGATGCTCTTGCCGTCAATCGTACTTCGAATACTGGTCGCGAAGGTAAAGCTGATCGTATCGCAAAACTTCAAGGTATGATCGAGCAGATGGTTCTAGACGACATCGAATTGAACCGTTGTTGGAGGAGAGAAGTTTTTGCTACCATCCTACCTACTGTTCAGAGTGTCTATAACGAATCAAAACGTGCTGGTCGAATCAACGATGAAGCTCAGGCGGTTTACGATAACCTTGGTAAGATCCTTGCTGTCCGAATCAAAGACAGAAACTTCCGTGGCGGTGGATTCCTTCGCTCTGAGAAGAAAAACAAAGAAGCTTACCTAAAAGAGATTGCTAAGTTCGCTAAGATCTCTACTCGAGTAAAAGACTACTAAGATTTTCCTTCCCAAGGGGCCCCAAATGGGCCCCTTGTTCATTTAAACTCTCGAAATCACAACTCTGTAAAGTTCGCCACTCCAGTCCTTCCCCCTTGCAAATCCCAGTGTGTTCCACTACCTATAGGTCATCATGAAACCATCTTTTTTTGACCTGACTCACGACGATCTGAAGGCCTTACTTTTAGAGAAGGGCTTTACGCCATTTGGGGCGACTCAGATGTTTGATTGGGTTTACAAAAAAGGTGTGATGGATCCTACTCAGTGGTCCAACGTTTCTAAAGCTGCCAAAGAATTCTTCGCTGAAAACTACGACTTCAGCATGTTGAAAATTGTGTGGAATGGTCTTTCAAAAGACGGCACCCGTAAATTTCTAGTGAAACTCGCTGATGGTCAGACAGTTGAGACTGTGGCCATTCCTGCTCGTGAACGTCTTACTCTTTGTGTTTCTTCTCAGGTCGGTTGTGCTGTTGGATGTACTTTCTGCCACACGGCCACTCAAGGTCTAAAACGTCATCTTAAAACCTCAGAAGTTGTTTTGCAGTATCTCACGGTTCAAAATTTTTTAAACGACAATGGTGGTGATCAGCTGACTAACATCGTTTATATGGGTCAGGGTGAACCGCTTCACAACTACGAGAACATGAAGAGGGCGACTCAGATCTTCATGAGTGAGAAGGGGATGGGACTGGGTCAGCGTCGTATCACTCTTTCTACGTCGGGAATGGTGCCTGCGATCGAAAAACTTGCCGTGGATTTTCCACCAGTAAACATCGCAATTTCTCTCCACGCTGCACGCAACGACGTGCGCACCGAACTTATGCCTATTAATAAAGTCTATGATCTAGAGCGACTGTTTGGAGCGATTAAAAAGATCCCTCTTAAAGCTCATCGTCGCATCACGTACGAATATCTTTTGATCGATGGCATGAACGACGGCATCGAGGATGCGGAAGCTCTTGGTAAACTTCTCAACTCTAAGGAATCGAAGATTAACTTGATTCCATTCAATGAATATCCGGGATCTCAGTACAAACGTCCTTCTGAGCAGAAGATCATGTGGTTTTTAGATCAGATGATTAAGCGTGGATTTACTTGCACCATCCGCACTACCAAAGGAAGTGACATCCTTGCGGCGTGCGGACAATTAAAGAGTGAATACGATAAGGTCAACGTTTGGAATGAGAATAAGCCAGTGGTTATTCCGAGTATCGCCAGTAGCGTACTTCAGAATCTTCGCTCGTAGGAATCTCATCCTTCGGAGCTTCTTCTGGAGCATCCTTCTTCGCTTTATCTCCTGCAAATGTACGACCAGCAGCTTTTTCTTTCACTGCTTTCTCTACTTTATAGCCCTCGGCTTCGTGTAGAGATTCGTGCTCAACAGGGTCTTTGGCATAACTCAGGCTCACCAAAGTTAAAAATCCAAGTAGTACTAGGTTTTTCATAAAATCTTCCTCGCAGGACAGAGTAATCAGCTGTCCCCTAGAAGTCTTTTCGGTGCGAATGGAAAAATCTAAAGACCCCATGTCTTTTCAACAGGTTGGTATGAGTAAAATTTATTGATATATCGCAGTGTAAGGAAATTTAGGATGACAAAGAAGAGGATTATTAGGATTGTTTAAGTCAACTATTAGCTCAACTAATAAGGAAGGCTCCATGAAATTCATGTCCTTGACCCTACTTAGCCTACTCATTACCACCTCAGCTTGGGGAAGTGTAAAAGCATATTTTAATCAAAATTCCAGCAGCTCATATATTGATCCTTACAGAAAGATGTCGCGCTCAGGGGATAACCTTGAAGCGGTTCTCATTGATGGAATTTCAAAGGCCCGCAAGACAGTTTTTGTGGCAGTTCAAGAGTTGCGCTTACCACTTGTGGCCCACGCTCTTGTTGAAAGAAGAAAAGCTGGCGTTGATGTTCGGGTTGTTCTTGAACACGATTATAATTTCAACGTTCTCACTGGTCGTGACCGTACAGAAGGTGAGCATGAAGCCACTAAACTAAATGAGTTAAGAGCCTTGGTTGATGCCAATCGCGATGGGAAATATTCCAAAGAAGAAATGGATGCGCGAGATGCTGTTCACATTCTGAAAGTAGGTGGCGTTCCGCTAATTGATGATACTTCTGACAATTCTGCTGGTGCAGGTTTAATGCACCACAAATTTGTGGTGATTGATGGCAAAACGACTATTGTAAGTACCGCCAACTTTACTCTCAGTTGTATTCACGGAGATATCCTGAGTTCCTCATCAAGAGGAAATGCTAACTCCATGACAGTTATTAATTCCACTAATGCCGCTGACATCTTTGAAGAAGAGTTCCTTCAGATGTGGGGCAATGGGAAACGTGGAAATTTCGGTCATAATAAAACCTATCGCGGTCCACAGACTGTGAATGTTTCAGGTACAAGAATTACTCTACAATTTTCCCCAACTTCTCGTCGTTATACCTGGGAAGAGACGACTAATGGTTTGATCGGTCAGGCAATTGCCACGGCTAAATCAACTGTTGCAGCCGCACTTTTTGTTTTCTCTGATCAAAAAATTGCTAACGTTCTTGAAAAAAGAGGGCAGGCGGGTGTTCGTATGGGTGTTTTAGTGGAAGCGAAATTCGCCTGGAGAGAGTATTCCGAGCTGATTGATATGGCCGGTCTCAAAATGTTGAGCCAGAAATGTACTTATGAGCCAGACAATCAGCCTTGGAAAAACCCAGCAGTTGAAATCGGGACTGTTGGATTGACTTCTGGAGATGTTCTTCACCATAAATTCGCTGTAATCGATTCTAAAATGGTAGTGGTTGGTTCTCAGAACTGGTCAGATGCGGCCAATTACGTAAACGATGAGTTCGCTATGATTATCGAGAACCCGACAATTGCTGGCCAGTATATGAATGAATACCTAAATCTACGCAAACGTGGCCGGATTGGAATCCCAAAGACACTCATGACGGAAATCAAACGTTTAGAGTCTGAATGCTCAAGTCGCGGCATTATTTCTAACTAGTTAATTTCTCTAAAGCCGTTTATACTTTAAGCTCATGAACTTATGGAAGGAGTTCCCGTGAGCCGCGAACGATCGAAAGGGATAGTTGGAATATTTATTCTGGTAACCGTCCTGTTTTTTATTTTCATTCTTTTTGCCTTTTTCACAGTCTCGAAGCTTAAGGATACAGACTCGATGGGTGCGAATCTTCTGGATGACCAGAAGAATGCTCCGATCGCTGTTATCACCCTGGAAGGGGAAATTCGCGAGTCTAAAAAGTTCGTTGAATTGTTCTTGGCCGCTGAAGAGGAAAAAGACATCAAAGCTATTCTTCTTCGCATTGATTCTCCCGGCGGAGCTGTTGCACCAACTCAAGAAATCTACGAAGAGATTCGCCGAATCGATAAGAAAAAACCTATCTATTCAAGCTTCGGTACTGTTGCTGCTTCAGGTGGCTATTACATCGGTGCTGCTACCAGAAAAATCTGGGCAAATGCCGGAACACTTACAGGCTCGATTGGTGTGATCATGCAGATGGCTGATCTCTCTGAACTATTTAAGTGGGCGAAGTACAAACCTGAAACCATTAAAGCTGGTCGTTATAAAGACATTGGAAATCCTGGACGTGCAATGACGGATGAAGAACGACAGTTCCTAACTGATCTTCTTGCCGGCACTCACAAACAGTTTATGGATGATATTTCTGCCGTAAGAAAAGATCGTTTGAAAAAAGATATTACTGAGCTCGCACAAGGTCAGATCTTCCACGGAACTGAAGCTAAAGAATTTGGTTTGGTGGATGAAATCGGCGGTATGTGGGAAGCTGGTCGCTGGATTCATAAAGAACATAAGCTTAAAGGTAAATTCGCTCTGAGATACATGAAGCCATCTCGTAAAAAATTCTCTTTCGCTGAACTGATGGAAGAGGGTGAAGATACGTTAAGTCTGGTAAGACAAAAAATCTCGAGTCCAACTCAGCCAGCTTACTTGTTTGCACCATAGGAGCTGAATGGATTACGCTTTTCTTTTAGAGTGGGGTAAAGATCATCTTTTGATGATTGTGGGACTGGTGGTCACACTTGTCTTGTTTTATCACTACGTCATTGAAAGAGACAAAGCCGTTAAGCTTTCAAAGAAATATCGAAATTCCATTTTTGAAGCTCAGTCCCGGATTTTCTTAAACGCCTCTCAATACCTGATCGAAGGTAATAAAGATCTCGCGATCAAAGAATTTTTAAATGCTGTGGATCTTAATCGTGAAACTATCGAAACTTATTTCGCTCTCGGTGGTCTGTTTCGTTCAAACGGTGAGATTGAAAAGGCCATCTCTATTCACCGCTCGCTGATTGCACGTGAGAATATTTCTGAAAGTACCCGTCTTCAGGCTTTGAAAGAATTAGCATTGGATTTTGATAAGGGTGGTTTTATTGATAAAGCCGTCGAGACTTATAAAGACGTGCTCAAAATCAACCGGGATCAGCAGGATGTGATCCATGCTCTTTGTAGAATCTTCGAAGACGTTGAAGATTGGGACCAGGCCTACAATTACCGGATAATGCTTTCGAAAGTCGGTCAGGAGAATCAATCAGAAACCATTTCTCACATCCTGGTTCAAAAAGCGAAAGCTCTTTTTGAACAAGGTCAGTTCAAGGCCTGTGCCGAAGAATTGGAAGATGCTTTTCGATTCGCTCCTTCGGTTTCAGCAAAAATCCTTCGCCTGAAATTGTTCCTGGTCCTGGGAAAAATGGAAGACGCTAAGGGAGTCTTGCTGGAGCTGCTTAAAGAGCATCCTATCTATGCCACCTTTATCTTTGTTTCACTTGAAGACTTCAATCAGAAGCTTCCGCAAAAAGAAGAATATTTTCAGCGTCTACAGCAACTGAAAGATTATTTCCTTGCTCTAAATGATATAGACTTGATGAGTGCTCCATCAGTGGTTCTTTCGAAAATCCGTCTTTTGAAAGATTTAAAGAAAACCGGTGAAGCCTTTGATCTTCTCGATAATTGGATGAAAACTCACGGTCACTCTGATGTTTTAAGAGTGGAGTACATCAAAATCCTGATAGAAGTAGGAAAAACCGACGAAGCTCTGATTCATACTAAAAGCCTCCTGAATAACCTGCACAATTCTCTCACCCGTCACTACTGCTCGCAGTGTGGATATAACTCAGATGAAATTTTCTGGCGTTGCCCTCAATGCCATAATTGGGAAACAATCCAGTTCCGCTGGAAGGTATAGATGCAGTATTTATTTCTGCTTTTCTCTTTATTGAGTTTTGCTGAAACGACCTCCACTGATGAAAAGGTGGTGGGAGTCTTCTATATGAAGCCCTTGTTTGGGCACGTCCATCAGACTTCGGTAGGAACGTCCCCTAGTCTTACGACCATACAATGTGCTCATCCGGTCAAAGTGCTTGAGAGTAGCAAAGTCTCTGTTTCAGCAGAATGGGCATATGTACAGGTTGCCGATTACCGGGGATTTATTCTTAAAGATTATCTAAGTGAAAGAAAGCCAGATTGTTTCCAGGGAAAATACCCTAAGTTTTTTGATACGCTCAATCTGGATTTACAAGAGCTCTATTATTGGGGACGCCTCTATGATCAATACATTCAGGGTGAATCTCGCGTTCAGTAGTTTTCTACTTTTGCTGTCTTTTGGGGCTTACGCCCAGG
Source organism: Halobacteriovoraceae bacterium (assembly GCA_040382895.1). GTDB lineage: Bacteria > Bdellovibrionota > Bacteriovoracia > Bacteriovoracales > Bacteriovoracaceae > Peredibacter. The sequence continues at coordinate 37,150 of JBEIEO010000001.1, read as the reverse complement.
CGCAGAAGCTCCAGGAAGAAAAAGAACTGGAAGTTGTGAATTTCAAAAGCATCAAGAAGGTTCTTGAAAAAGACGGCCTTTCTCAAGCTGCTGAACAGAAGAAAGTCCAGGTCGCTGTTATGAAAAAAGAGCAGGTGAACCTGGATCAGGGACGCTATAACTATCCGAGCGAGGATGAACTTTGGGGATTCATGAGCGAATACTGGCTTGTGAAAAATGCTCAGATTCTTGGGTGGGACTTTGAAAAGCCGGACTATGGTCTGGAATCGTCTTTTCGCTCAACTTTGCAAACACTTGGCTTCGTTCAGAAAAAATTCAAGATCTTATTAGTAAATACTCCAACTCTAGTACGTGCTTCACTTCCGGGTAATGACGGCGAAATGATTCTACTCTTATCAGTTCCGTTCATCCGCTCTTTGGATCTCAGTAAGCTTGAGATCTCCCTTATGTTTCTGGAAGATTATTTTCGTCTGGAGGCAGGATATTTCAAAAACCAGGTTGCCTCTGAAAAGATGAAGAAACTCGCTGGAACCAGCTTCTATGGCCAGAAGCCTGATCTGACCATGGTTGAAGAGTTGATGAAAAATTATCACAAGCAGATTTATGAGAAAGGTTTTACCTTTCAGCAGCAATTTGAAGTCACAAAAAAAATGGACTCATTTTTAAAATCCAATCCTGAACTTTGGAATGTTTACTTCAGATTACTGGGAAAACTGCAGAGCTTTCTTAAAGTAAACGTCCAGTACAAAGATTATCTAAAACTATTCCCTTCACCGGAAATGCAACTTAAGTGGATCAGTCCTGAGGACAAGGTCCTCTAATGATCCAGGAAACTCCCACCTCGCTGGTGATCAAAAACCTGAAGTACTACATTGTCTTTCAGTTGATGTTTGTGGTGCTGGTGGTAATTCTAAGCTCAATCGGTGCTTTTTTTCACTTTCTACTCGATCACGAGATCAGTATCGTGGAGGCCTGGTTGCACAATAACCAATGGGAAATCCTGATTCTTTCAAAACTGTGCTCTCTTTATTTACTTAATCGCTGGTTCAAGGTTCGGCTCTATCAGTTAAAGTCATTCCGGGAACTGGTTCAGGAGCTTGTCAGCTGGCCTGATCCCAAGGCGATTGTGGTCGCCATTTTCATGGTTCTTGCCTACATCACAATCGGGCAGATTACTTATGTGGGTCAGAATATTGGTTACTGGTATTTCCAGGTAACCTCATTCCTGGGACTTTTTACCTTCTTTGGAGTTGAATTTATCGTCATTGCTTACCTGGAAGATGTTCTGAATCAAAAACAGCATCCACCGCGCCTGGAACTCGGACTCTGTTACACTCTGGTTTTTGCCCTTGCATTTCGTCTGAGCGTTCCTGATTATTATGGTCTCATGCCTTACGTTGTTCTCTGTTATACGTCTCTCATCTATCTGAGCGGGAAATCTTTCAAGAGTTGGAGCAACGTTGTTTGTTTCTTAGTTCTGTTTGTTGCCCCTATGGGCTCTCTTTTTGGACTCGATCCTGTCTGGGGAGACGATTTTTCTCCATTTCGAATCGACAAGCGCCTCAACCTGGCTTTTCTAGCTGTAATTTGGATGATATCGTTCTCCTATTACAGATACAGGGATCAGGTCCTCGCATCGGCCCGTAAGCTTCTAAGATAGAGGTATTTCATGCATGGAAGTCTAAATATTTGGCAAATTCTTCTCGAGTCAGGAGTTGTGGTAAAGATCGTTTTACTACTTTTGGTACTGGCTTCAGTTTTCTCCTGGACGATCATTCTCCAGAAGTACAAAGAACTCAAGGCGATCACTGACGCCAATGAAAAGTTTAATGCCTTCTTCAAAGGCACAAGTTCTTTATCTGAGATTCATCGTGAAGCATCTGAGAACCATGATTCAACCATGTGTTTGATGTTTCGCCGTGGCTACGAAGAGCTTAATAAAGTTGGCGAAAAGCTTCATGTCGGAAAGAAAGGCTCAATTGCCGAGTACTTTTCTGAACACGGTTTTGAGTCTCTCAGCCGTGCTTTGAAAACTGGTTACAATACCGCCAATGAAAAAATGGATACACGAGTTTCAACCCTGGCCTCGATTGGATCCATTACTCCGTTCATCGGACTTTTCGGTACAGTTTGGGGAATCATCGATGCCTTCTCTGGTCTTTCCCAAGGGGGGGGGAGTATTGAAGCTGTAGCGCCTGGTATTGCGGAAGCACTTGTTGCTACTGCCGTAGGACTAGCAGCTGCGATTCCTGCTGTTTGGTTTTATAACTTATTCAACAACCAGATCTCCCGGATCAATTCTCAGATGGAATCCTTTTCTCAGGACTTCTTAAACCTGATTGAGCGAACCATCCTGATCAAAAAGGAATAAGTCCATGGGAATGAATACCGGCGGAAATAAGAAAGGTCCGGTGGCCGACATCAACGTAACACCACTGGTGGACGTGATGCTGGTACTCCTGGTGATCTTCATGGTAACTGCACCAATGCTCTTTAGTGGGATTGATCTGAAATTGCCAAAAACTCAGAAGGTCAATAACGTAGGTCTAAATCAGGAGATGGTGATTCTTTCGATCACCAGTCAGGAGCAGTTTTTCTTGGGAAAAAACCTGGTGATATCCAAGGATCTCATACCATCCATTACAAAAAAGTTTAAGGAAGCAAAGACGGACGTTCTCTACATCCGAGCTGATTACAATCTTAAATACGAAAAAGTGGCTAAACTGATCGCCAGCTTGAAAAAAGCCGGCGTGAGCAACATAGCCCTCGTAACCGAAGTGGAGAAAACGAAATAAATGTTTTCACAAACCACTGATCAGAATTTCACTAAGAATTTTTTGATTTCCTGTGGAGTGCACACTCTGCTGGTCTTGCTTGCCTTCTACGGCGGTCCTGCCATCATGAAAGCCATGAATGTAAACGATAACATCGAGATCATCCGCTCATCCGTAAGAGTGGACGTAGTAGGAATGCCTAAATTTACTGTTCAGGAACTTCGGGCAATGCAAAATGAAGCTACGAAAGCCGAGCCAGCTCCGATAGAAAAACCAAAAGAAGAAGTGAAGGCCCAGGATGATGCTGAAGACGTCATCAAAAAAGACGACATTGTGATTCAGGAGAAGGGTGAGGCCAAGAAAAAAGCTTCCTTCATGAATCTCATTAGTGATTATTCTTCCAAAAAAGTAGAAGCTAAGGAAAAGAAACAGGGGACTAAGGCCGGTAGTGGCAAGGATCTTAATACGCTGGTGCTTGAGGGAAACCGTCTCTCCAAAGGTGGAGCTTTAGTTGGAGATTACTCCGATGTAGAAAATTCTGAATTCAGCGCCTACGTTCAAGGTCTGCCAGAAACCGTGCGCCCTTTCTGGAACCTACCAAGTTATCTGAAAAATCAGGGACTAAAATGTCGAATCAGAGTTTTTATTGGTCCAAATGGACAACTTATCAAAGCCGAAGTTTTTGAATCATCTGGAAATGATGATTATGATGCCCGTGCCGTAGGTGCGGTAAAGGCGTCTAGTTTCTCTCCGCCGGCTCCGGCAGTGGCGACTCGTTTAACCAAATTTGGAATTATTCTCGGATTCCCTCTCTAGGAGTTAACATGAAATTTCTTGTTTCATTGTTCATGATTCTTTTCTCTCTTTCGTCTTTAGCTCAGGACGCAGTAATTGCCGTCGGAGAAGCAGGTGATGAAAAGGATAAGTTTGTCATCGATGATCCTGAAATGAAGTCCCTTGTGGGCCCTCAGAAGTCTTTGGCTTCGGAACTTATCGATATCCTGAGAAATGATTTTGTCTTTTATAAGCATAAATTCAATTCAGTAGATTACTCTGGGAAAGGCCAGAACTCCTACTCCTCTCCAAAGATGGACGCATGGAAAGAAACGGGTGTGACCTATTTTGTCTCATCACAAGTCTCTGCTTCCGGAAATGGTATCGAGGCAAAATTCAAGGCATGGAGTGTGCTGACCGGGAAAGAAATCTATAATCAGTCTTTTCAACTGGAACAAAAAAATATTCGTCCAATTGCCCACCAGATTGCCGATGGCATTTACCGCTCAGTGACTGGAAAACCTTCTGTTTTCCTCTCAAAAATTGTTTTTGTCTCTGATCGGGGAACTTCCGGCAAGAGTGCGGTCAAGGATCTTTTTCTCATGGATTTTGATGGGAATCGAGTTGAGAGACTGACGAATTTTAATTCTGTCGTGATCTCTCCGTCAGTTGCTCCAGATAATTCCAAAATTATGTTTTCCTTGATTGCTCCTCACAAAGAGGTGTCACGCAATAAAGTTCGCACTATCAAGAATATTGATCTGAAGATGTACGATCTTAAAACGAAGACGTTCACTACTGTTTCTGATCGTCCTGGAATCAACTCGGGAGCAATCTTTTCTGCTTCAGGAAACGTGATTTATTTGACTCTTTCCTTCAGCGGAAATGCTGACGTGTATGAAATGAATCTTGATTCAAATCGCATGCGTAAGGTGACTTCTCATTATGCCGATGACGTCGACCCTTCCATTACTCGTGATGGATCACTTATGACTTTTCTTTCTAATCGCGCAGGACGGGCCCACATCTACACCATGGATCCGAATCAAACCGAGAAAGATGTGAAGCGAATTTCTTTCGTGGGTCAGTTCAATGCCACTCCACGATTCTCACCGGATGGGAAAGAGATCGTTTTTACTTCCTGGGTAGATAATGGTTTTGATCTTTATCGTATTGGCTCCGATGGAAACAATCTGGTCAGACTGACTAAGGATTTTGGGTCTAATGAGGAGCCGGTCTATTCCCCGGACGGCGAATTCATTGTTTTTACAAGCAAAAGGATCATTTCCCGTAGCAAGGCCGTTCAAGATATCTACATTATGAATAGGGATGGAGAGATTTTGGGTCAATTAACCCAGGAATTTGGACGATGCTTCTCCCCTCAGTGGACTAACATACTGAAATAAAAGAGAAAAATGCAGAAATTTTAAACACTGCACCGAAATAGTCTTGTAAAAAGTTCAGGCAAATTGTAATATCTTCTCATTAACGCACTGTGTAATTTTTAATCAAACTTTGAATTACGTGTAAAGGGGAACAACAATGAAAACAGCTCTGAACCACAACGAATTAGCTACTCTTTCTACAGTTCTACTTTCTAATCTGGATGAAGTGGTGTTTTTCTCTAAGCTTACTGGCTTCGTTCAGGACATTATGGGAGAGCATAAAGTACTAGGTTTCGAAGTTCTTTCAGATGGTTGTACCCGCCTTCTATCAGAAAATGGACAGGCACTTAACTCTGCCAAATTTTTAAACAAAGGCCAGGGCCTTTCTGGATACGTCGCTCGCATGAAAAGAGCTTACTATTCAAACTCAGTAAAGCGTGACCCTATCGCTTCAACTGGAATCCGTGAAGAAATCGTAGAAGCTGAGCTATGTGTTCCAGTAATGATCGAAGGATCAGTAATCGGTACAATCAATGTTCAGTCTCTTAAAAAAGATCGTAACTTCGGTGAAGCTGACATCGCTGCCATCAACGATATCCTGACTCAACTTCAGTCTCCGATTCGTAACATGCATCTTTATCTGATGGCGAAGAATCTTAACCGTGAGTTGCAGTCTCGCATCGAAGCTAAAGAAAAAGAACTTTCAAGCCGTGTTGAAATCCACCTTTCTAAAGGTCTGGAAGATAACTCTCAGATGATCGGTCTTTCTAAAAGCTTCCTGGAAGTTGTTCAGATGGCGAAGAAAATTGCCTCTCAGGATTTCCCGGTTCTTATGGAAGGCGCTCATGGCGTAGGTAAGAAAATCCTCGCTAAGAAAATACACACATGGTCAGGTCGTAAGGGGGGATGTGTGATCGCTTCTTGCTCAGCTCTTAACGAAGCTCAGCTTGATCGCGAACTGTTCAGCTCAAAAGGTCTGTTGGTACAGGCAAATGGCGGAACTCTGATTATCGATGATATCGCAAATACGACTGCTCATATCCAGACAAAACTTCTTAGAGCTTTGGTTGCTGGTGAAATGATCGCAGTAGATAACGAAGAAAAAATCGCACTTAACGTACGCATGATCGCAACTTCTAAAGTTGAACTAAAAAAACTGGTAGAAGAAGGCAAATTTAAAGAAGAATTGTTCTACAGACTTAACACCATCGCTCTACGTATCCCTGGCTTGCGTGATCGTCAGGAGGATGTAAAAGTTATGGCAGAGTTCTTCCTGAACCATGGCAAGTCACAGGCGAAAATCCTAACTTCAGGTGCCATTGAAAAACTGACTTCTTACTTCTGGCCAGGTAACGCTCACGAGTTGAAAAACATCATGGAGCGTACTTATATCCTGACTGATGGACAGTACATCGAAGCGGCTCATCTTCCAGAATTCGCAGTGGAAGTAAAAGTTGAGAAAGTTGAAGCACCGGTTAAATATGTGGAATTCACTCTGTTTGACCTTGAGAAGAAACACATTATTGACACTCTTGATCATTTAAATGGGAATAAAACACGTGCAGCTAAAGCCCTTGGAATCACAGTGAAAACTCTTTACAACAAGCTTCACAGCTACGGTTTGATCGAAGCTCGTGAACAATAAAAAATGTGGAAGAGTTGGGCTTAAAAAAGTAAAATAACACGAATCAGGAGCATATATGTCTAAAACAGTAAATCTCGATGAAAAAGCCGGTCAGCCGACAGAAGTTATGACTATCAAAAACTTCCGCACCAACGGCGATATTGAAAACTTCTACCGCTATATCCATGACAATGGACTTCGCCGGGAAGCTTTCATGATGATGGAATACGCCATCAGCAAAGTGGCCAAGGCCCGCAAAGGTAAAAGAAAATCTTCTACTCTACAGTAAAAAAATCTCTGGGGTCCATGGTTTGGACCCCATATCATTTCAGGAAACATGGAAGTCTCTTCAAAAAATAAAATCATTTTTGATCCTCTTTACGGTTTCATCCATCTCACAAATTTGGAATGGGAAATCATACACACGCCGTTTTATCAACGCCTGCGATGGATTAAGCAATTAGGATTTACCTTCTACACATTCCCGGGAGCCGAACATTCCCGCTATGGTCACTCCATCGGTGTGATGTTTAACGCTCATAAAATTCTTCAGCGTCTGGGAAGAGGAGTGCCTGAAGTTGATTTGTTCGATGATAAAGTCCAGTCTCCGCAAAAAGCCTTTCATCAGAGTCTGCGTTTAGCAGCTCTCTTGCATGACCTGGGAACTTTCATGTTCTCCCATACGACCGAGATGTCTTACATTCGGTACGGTGAGACGACTCATGAGAAGGGTGGGAAAGGTCACCCGGATGATCATGAGCATCTCGGGTCCTATATTATTAAGAATACCGATTATCCAGGCGGGATAACTTTCATTCTGAAAAAGTATCGTTTAGATCCACAGAAAATTTCCAATCTGGTGAAGGGGAATGATTCATCGATTCTCGCCAATCAGATTCTTCACTCTGAGATTGATTGTGACCGGATGGACTACCTCTTAAGAGATGCTCACTACTCTGGAATTCGTTACGGGACTTACGATCGTGATTACTTACTACACCATTTCAAGGTCGCGAACGTCAGTGGGCACGATGTTCTGACTATCAACCACAATGCACTCCATGCAGTTGAGGATTTTCTCATGGCACGCTTTGCCTGGTATTCCCAGGTCGTGCGCTCAGCTCGAGGTGCGCGCTTTGATGCCATTGCCGAAGAACTTTGTTTCTACATGTTGGAGAAAGGCAAAATCTTTACGTACTCTCAGTTGATGGACATGATCGCTCATGAACCGGAGAAATTTTATACCTTCAACGATCAGTATTTCATGACTCAGGTTCATCTCAATTATTCGAATGGATCTTTTGATAAGAATCCTCGTATCAAAGATCTGGCCCATTGTTTGTTGTTTGGGAAAGCTCCGCGCACAGTTCGTTGTGAAGAGTTCAAGCAACGGATTCTGAGTCAGGATGAAGATCATGTTTACGATAAAATCGTAAAGCGTGCAGAGGAAAAGATTAAAGAAATCAAAGAAATTCTCAAGAAGAAAGGCACGGTAAAGGATTGGATCGTAGAAGATCTTCCAAAGAAAAATATCATCTTCGTAAAATCCCGTAAGAAGTTGGTGAAGTCCAAAACCAATGAAAATTTATTGTTGGAAAGAGATCCAGCGAAGATCCTCATGGATAACGGAGATGTAAAACTTCTGGGAGATGTGGAAAATTCCATCATCAGTGATCTACAAACCAAATTTAATTTTGTTCCGAATGTTTATTGTTCAGATTCGGCCTATGAGTTGTTGAAAAATGAGGGAATCATTTCCGGCTAAAATGCTCAGGAATTAACCCGACTCAACGCCTTTACTTATGACATCGACTCTCGGTACAATGTTTGCATCATGACAGATAGGATCCAAGATGGATCCCGTAATTTTAAGGCAGGTTTCAAGGATGTTAACCGGTCGTACACCTCACCAATCGGGTGGATCAAACCATCAGAATTATTTGTTTCACCTCGACAATCTATCGGTGGAGTATGGGTCTATTCGCGCCCTGAAATCCGTCCAGTTAACCATTTATCCGGGGGAGATTCTTTTCGTGACTGGCCCTTCTGGTGCCGGAAAGACATCACTTTTAAGTGTATTAGGTGGTCACCTTGAGCCCACTTCAGGCAAAGCGATCCTTCCGCATATGCGTTCATCTAAACATTTTGTCTCGACAGTTTTCCAGGATCTAAGACTGCTTCAGCGCAAATCCTGTGAAGACAATATGTTCTTGGCCTACGATTCTTCCATTCATGGTTCGAAGAATGACTTCTACAAAGAAATGGAAGATCTCTCACGTCTGCTGAATGTTTATGATCATCTCAATCGAAAGATCGAGGACTGTAACGGCGGAATGAAACAGAAAGTCGCTATGATTCGCGCTCTTCTTTCTAAACCAACAGCGTTGCTGGCAGATGAGCCGACCAGTTCCCTGGATAAAGAGAATTCCTATCGTCTGTTTGAAGTGCTTAATCACTTTAATCACAAAAAAGGCCTCACATTAGTTTGGGCCACCCACAATAAAGAACTCATTAAACAATTCCCAGGTAAGATTGCTCATCTTGATCAGGGACGACTGGTGTATTCGGGGCACGCATGTTTTATCTAAAAGAATTTTTTAAATCTCTGGGAGAGTCGTTCTTCCGTGGTTTCAGTTTTTTCTTCTTTTCTTGTCTATTAGCATTCACATTGACTCATCGTCCTTGGGTAGCCTCAACAGTTGAGAAGATTTCCCCAGAGAAAATTGTGAACCCTTATTTTGTCGCTGTGATGGATGAAAACGTTGACGCTGCCAAATTAAAAAATCTGGTGGGCCGCCTGCCAGGTGTTCTCAGTATCCAGGATAAGGATCAGGAAGAGAGCCGGGGCAAAATTGGCCAGCTCGTGAGCCAGCTGGGTTCAGACTATCAGGTGAGCACTGATCTGATGAATTTTAAGACTGTTCGTATTTCCCTGAATCCGACACTCTCTCAGGAAAGCTTGAATTTCGTGCGGGACCAGGTGGTTAAGTTCGGAGGAAGAGAGCATTTGACGGCAACTGACGTTAAGTATCCGGAAGTGACATCAGTTATGAAGTCTCATCCTTTTTATAATTTCCTGGGTAAGGCAGGAGACTGGGGTGTGATTGGTTTTGTGGCCCTCTGCTGGATCATAAGTTTCTGGCTTTGTTACGATGTTTTCCGATCTCGCTCGTACATCATCGAAAAGTTTCAGCGTAAAAAATTTGTAGCTTCCAAAACCCTGGCCGTAGGGCTGGTATCTGTCATTATTCTTTTCACTGGTATGGGTCTTCTTAATGGTACTTTAAAGTTTTTTGATTTCGTCATTCTGTTCATGATTTTTTCAGTGTTCTGGACCTTTTCAATGCAAGACTGGAGATGGAAACCAACTCTATGAAGCAGGTACTGCTCTTAGGACTTTTACTTTCTCTGCAATCTCCCGCTGCCATCAATCGCAGAGGGGGAGATGATCTTGCCCGTTATCGTTCAGAAGTGATGGAGCTTGGGGCTAGACTTTCGAGCCTCGAAAAAGAAATCGGTTCAAAAAATAATCTCTATATTTCGAGCGTAGAACAGATCCGGCAATTTGAATCAGATATAAAACTTTACCGCGACAAACTTACAGAGATTCATGGGGAAGTTCGTAAAGCTCAAGCCGACAATAAGCGTATTTTTCAGAGTTACCTGATTGAAAGTGAAAATGAAGGTACTGAGGCCTGGCAGAAGAAAGTTCACCTGGAACTTTTGAAGCAAGCTCAGCAAAAACTGAAGATGAAAGAAGAAGAACTTGTGACCTTTGAGAACAAGGTGACGGAGTTTGACGTCAAACTGAGCTCTTTGAAGCGCAATGAAGAAGAGCTGGGCCAGGTTATCAAAGAGCTCGAAGATCGCAAGAAAGCAGCGATGGAGCTTTATTTGGCAAAGGTCCAGGATAAAAAAGTTGCTGAATCAAAAGTTCAGAAAAAAAAGCTTCAGCAGAAAATCGCTGAAGTTAAAAAAGCCTTCAGCAACGCGCCAGTTGTTGAAAAGAAACCGGACCGCTATTTTAAACGACCGGTTGATGACTTCATGACTTTCACCGCCAGTCCAAAAGGTGTTACCTTCAAATACCAGTCCATCCAACCAGTCAAAGCAGTAGGTGGAGGAAAAGTTGTTTTCGCCGGAGACCTCGCTAGCTATGGACAGGTAGTGCTGATTGATCACGGAAACGATCTCAGAACCGTGCTCTTAGGTAAGATGGATATCAAAGTGAAAAAGAACGATTCTGTGAGAGACGGAGATGTGCTTGCCTATACGCAAAATGATACGAAAGAAGCACAAAATCTCTACTTCGAAGTTCGCAAGAAAAACACCGCGCAAAACACTATTTTGTGGTTAGACCAGAATGGAGTGAGTAAAATCTAAGACTGAAATATCAGTTTAGGAGTACTCATGTCTCGTGCCATTATCTCATCACTACTTGTTCTTTCTCTCTCTTCTCCGGTCTGGGCACAAAAGACATCAGCACCAAAAATTACTGAGAACCGCTCGCGTTTTGAGCAGCTGGAACTTTTCAATAAAGTTCTCCATCTAATCGAAACTCAATACTACCGTCCAGTGAGCACTGAAAAACTGATTGAAGGTGCGCTTAAGGGCATGATGGATACGCTTGATCCTCACTCGGCTTTCCTGAACAAAGACTTTTTTGAAAAGATGCAAAACGATACTCAGGGGGAGTTCGGTGGACTGGGTCTCGAAGTCACTCAGAAAGAGGGTGTTATCTACATCATCACTCCCATCGAGGATACTCCTGCGTTTCGCGCAGGTGTGCAGCCCAAAGATAAATTGGTGGAAATTAACCACGAACCAATTGTGGGTATGAGTCTTGAGCAAGCCATTGAAAAAATGCGCGGTAAACTGGGTGAGAAGATTCATCTGGGTGTTATTCGCGAAGGATATGAAGGTGTTAAGCACTTTATCCTGACACGTGAAATCATCAAAGTTAAGCCTGTTAAGTCTGAACTATTAGGTAAAAACATTGCTTATCTCAGACTAAGTCAGTTTCAGAAGCGTTCAGCTGAATCGATGGAAGAGGCCTTGAAAAAATTAAAAACTCAATCAGAAGCCAAAAATCTTCAGGGAATCATTCTGGACCTTCGCTCAAACCCGGGTGGATTGTTAGACCAGGCCGTTGACGTGTCATCTATTTTTCTTAAAGAGGGGATTGTTGTAACAACTGAATCCCGCGAGCCACAGAATAAAGATATCCGTTACGTGAAGAAGTCCGGTTACAAAGATCTTACTACTCCTATGGTGGTACTGATTAATGGTGCTTCAGCTTCAGCTTCAGAAATTGTTGCCGGTGCGCTTCAGGACTATAAACGAGCTGTCATCATGGGCTCTCAATCTTTCGGTAAAGGTTCAGTACAAACCGTCGCTCAACTCGATAAAGGTGTGGGCGTAAAGCTTACTATCGCTCAATACATGACTCCTAAGAATCGTAAGATTCAGGCACTCGGAATTATTCCTGATCTTCAGCTGGAAGAAATGGCACCGGGAGCATTTGAAAAAGAAATTAAAGAAGATCGATACCTTCGCGAAAAAGATCTTCGAAACCATCTGACGGCTACCATTGAGACACCGGCCGAAAAAACTGCTCGAGAGGCGCAAGAGCGTGAAGAACGGTTAAGAAAGATTAAAGAAATGGAAAATAAACGTACTAAAAAAGTAGTAGCGGAAGATGAAGTTTTCAGGACCTTGAAGGCTTCAGAAGACTACCAGGTCATCCAGGCCATGCGCTACCTTCAGGGCTTTAATGTTTTTAAAGAAACGAAATCAACGAAATGATGGAATTTGAAGCTGCCTCAGTTTCAGAATTAGTCTGTTCGATAAAAACGCTTTTAGAAGAAGAGTTTCAGGAAGTATTTGTTCAAGGTGAAGTGACCAATTTATCACCATCGGCTGCTGGTCATTGGTATTTCACGTTATCTGATGAGAATGCCTGCATCTCTTGCGCACTTTTCAAAATGGATGCTCTTCGCAATCCTTTGATCCGAACTTTAAAAAATGGCGATAAAATTATTGTTCTGGGGCCTGTGAGTGTTTATCAAAAACGCGGTTCTTTCCAGCTTCTGGCAAAAAGAATTCTTCCCGCAGGAGCAGGACAACTAAAAGTTCAGTTTGAAAAGCTAAAAGCAAAGCTTGCTCAAGAAGGGCTTTTTGACCTGGAAAAAAAGAAGCCTATTCCAAAATTCCCTAAAAGAATTGCTGTTATCACGGCTGAACATGGAGCTGCTCTTCAGGATTTCCTTAATGTTCTTAAACGTCGCTCCCTCTGGTGTGACATTCTTGTTATTCCTGCCATGGTTCAAGGTGAAGGCTCGGCGAGGACCTTGATTGCTGGACTAAAGAAAGCTCAGAGTATACCTGGAGTTGAGACCATCGTGCTTACCCGTGGTGGTGGCAGCATGGAAGATTTGTGGTCATTCAATGATGAAGAATTGGTCCGCACTATCTCTCAGTGTCCGATCCCGGTCATAAGTGCCGTCGGACATGAAGTGGATTATACCCTCTGTGATTACGTAGCGGATCATCGGGCAGAAACACCAACGGCAGCCGCGGAAACTCTTTCACAGCCACAAACCGAATTGGCCGGAAGATTACATTTTTGTCAGACCCACTTGAAGTCAGACCTTTTTAAACTTCACCAACGAATTGAACTGATTGCCCATAAGTTTCATCCGAGGGAGATGATTAATATAGTGTTCCAAAAAGTTCAATTGGCACAACGTCGACTTTCTCAGATCAATTTGAAGGATCGCGCTGAAGAACTTCTGGGGGTAACAGAGGCTTCTCAGCAAGTTGATGAGTTACAAATGCGTCTCGTTCACGCCATGAATCTCAATACTCAGAAAGTCAGTGAAAAAATAAAACGCTTTGATCATGTCCTGTCTGCTCTAAACCCGAAGCAGGTCTTAAAGCGTGGCTATAGTTACGTACAGATTAATAAAGGCGAGGTGCTTACCTCGCATCAACAATTTAAAAAAATCTCTGCTGGTACCAAAATGGAAATTCATTTTCAGGATGGCAATGGCACTGTCGTTAAGGAACTTTGAATGAAGTCTTTTTTGATAATTCTTATTTGTCTCTTCTCAAGCATGGGCTGGGCGCAAAAACTAACCGGTAAACCGAATCAGATGTCCATGACAATTCGACCGGGCGAGGTTCGTTGGGTTATCTTCCCGGCCAATGATGCTGATGCAAAGTTCATTTGCCGAGATAAAGAAGTTAAATTTGTACGAAGTGTGAATCAAGGGCGCGCATTTGTGATGGAGAGCTATTTCTCAGACCTCACACCTTATAGCTGCCGGGTTGTTTCACAGAATAAAACGACCTATGAAATTCTGTTTGAAGTGGAGGAGCGCACCTATAAAGCTGAAAAGCTAAAGGTGGACTCAAAGAAAATTAAGCTTTCACCTAAAGATGAAAAACGAGTGATTGCCGAGCAGGAAGTTCTGAATAGAATCTATGCTTCCAGTATTCCGGATTTCCTTTTCACTGAAAGTTTCGCCCAACCTATGGCCAGCTTAGTTACCAGTGTCTATGGGACGAAGCGAGTTTATAACAAACAGAAGAAAGGTCAGCACCTGGGAATCGATTATCGGGCGATCGTAGGGGAAAATGTCCCATGTTCCAACGCTGGTAAGGTCGTTTTTTCCGGTGATCTTTTTTATACCGGCTGGACCGTCATCATTGACCACGGTTTGGATATTTTCACAGTCTATGGTCACTTATCTAAAACACTGGTTAAAGAAGGTGACATTGTTAAGCGTGGTGATCTGATTGGTCTTTCTGGAAACACTGGAAGAACTTCTGGACCTCATCTCCATTGGGGTGTTAAAGTCCAAGGCCAATACATCGATGGTTTTGTGCTTATCGATGAAAGTAAAAAACATTTTAAAAACTAATGCTTCATTTTTCGGGCTTTCTCACATTCAGGATTGATCCGTCGCTCTCTCAGGAGCTTCGCCGCTCATTAGACACGGTCCTGGCGCAGTTTAAAGACGCAAATTTTGAAGAATTCGATTTCAAGCCATCAGTGAAAGATAAATTTCTGACGGTAGATTTTATATCTGAAAACTCCCTTCATCTTATCAGGTCATCCAGCTCATTTAAAATTTGTTTGCTGGATAAGAATCAGGGACTATTTAGTTTTGGTCAGAATATTGAAAGCTCCGATGTTCATGCAGTCCTTGATGATGCGATCGATGCCCGGCAGGTAGAGAAACTGGTCGCACCGGCTTTAAGTGACATAATTCGTTTGCAGGAAAATAGCTATTATCAGTTAGGGGTCAAGAATCTTCGTAAACTTGAAAATCTCTCAAAGCAGAAAACACAAAAGAACCTGGAAGAAGGAAGCAATCTTACTTCCGAAGACCTGCTTACCTACGCCCAGGCGTTAGTTGATTTGGAGAAAGATCTTATTCACACCGACGATGTTGCTCGGATGGAAAAAGTTCTGAAGCAATTTGTGAAGACACATATCGAAAAAGCTAAGTTTCAGTTTTATAGTGCTGCAAATTTTTCTAAGATCGAAACCTCGGGTAATTTCCTGACTCTTCCCCGTTACAAGGGAGAGTTTCTGGCGTTGGAGATTAACTGGGAAGATACAGATTTCTTTCGCCAGATAAAGAAGTTGTTCTTTATCTATACCCTCATCAATTTCTTCGCTTCCAAACAAGAGATTCAGGATCCATTCTTTGATGATACTCTTTGGGAAAGCGTATTGGATGGAATACCCTTTCCAGTCGCCTTGCTTTCAGATACGGGTGAAATCTACCAACACAACAGTTTATTTTCGAAGCTCAATCTTACGCCTGCAGACTGTCTCAAATACAAGCTGCGAGAAAAAATACTTATTAATGACATTCCCTATAATATTTTTCGTAAAGCAGTTCATCACCTGGATGAAACCAAAGTGTTGTTCGTTTTTTTTACAGAAAGTTTTTTCCTTAAAGGGGATGGCAACCTGACCCCCTCTGGCCAGGAGCTTGGGATCATCAGCTCCTCGATTGCTCATGAGCTCAACAACCCTATCGCTGGTATTCAAGCTGCTTTGAGTCTCCTGATGCTGGATGAAAATATGTATGAAGAGGCTAAACAAACATTGGTGGAAATGAAGAATGGTGCCATTCGCTGTAAGCAGCTGATTGAAACTTTCTTGGGTTTTTCACGAGCGAATCCCGGGAATCTAAATACGCTTGAATCCTCACTGAGTCCAATTGAGATTTGTTATCAGCAGGCACAAAACCTGCTACGTTTTCGGACTGTAGAAAGTGGTATTCGCTTTAACTTTGCTTTTTCACGTCACTCAGAGTTTCGTGCCAGTGTTAACCTAAGCTTGCTTACCATGACGTTTTATCTGATCCTGGGCGAGCTCATGACGCTTTATTCACATCACTTACTCATATCCGACAAAAATCAGATTGAGAAAGTGATCAAGGGTGAAATTATCGAGTCCTCTCAGGAAATCCAGATTCAGCTGCATGAGCTGAACATCTCCACACTGAGTCTATCCAAGTTGATTCAGAATCTTCTGACCATTGAAAATTTCGTTTTGCAGGCGTCAGACTATTCATTGCGCTTTATTTATAATCCGCCCCGCGATTCCTGATCTCTGATTGCAGCCAAAGCATAATAACCGAAGATTTTCCGACGTTGCTGTCCCTCCTTGCGAATAGGCAATGATGTGATCATACTGAAGAAATTTAGAGCTTCCGCATTTCTTGCATTTCCCCTCATCCCTTTCAAATACCACTTTTTTCACACCAGCAGGAATGTAGCTTCTGTTGACTCCCGGCGACGGCGCTAGCGCCGTAAGTTTAGTGTTTAAGTGAAATTTCTTATTTTCTATTTGTTCTGATGCCGTTTTGAAAATGGATTTAAATAGCTGGTCATTGTTGAATCGATGATGACCCAAAAGATCTTTGAGTTCTTGAAACAACTTTATTGTTTCATTTGAGAGGTTAATCTTAATCGTATGGAATTCGGGAGTCGTCTGTTTGATGATTTCTTTTGGCGGGGGAGTTGGGCTAGAGTAGCCCAATAAAATCGCTTCACATTCTTTTTTAGTCGTCTTTTCGATTTCTTTTAAGATTTCAAGCTTCTGATCTTTGTCTTTTATATCTTCATTCCTGAACAGATTAGCTGCCATTGCAATGTTGGTCAGATTTAGTGACCCTGTCTCAACTTTCTTTTCAATCTGCGGCAATTCTGCAATGAGTCTGGCTGATCGAATTCTCCTGGCCGCTGAAGCATCTGAGTAACCTAACTCTTTCACTGCATACTCAAAGAGCGAACTTAATCCCAGCTCCGAATAGAGACGTCGTCGTTCAATCTCCTTCAGATGATGCAGGATCTGCAGCGTGATTTCCCGCTCTTTACCGGCCAGTCGCTTGGTATCTGCTAGAAGTACTTCATCGGTGAGGTGTCGTAAGTTCATCCAAAAGCTATAACCGAAAATAAAAAAGGCCGGAAGTGATCCGGCCTCTAGGTTTTAAGAATTATCAATCTTGAATTACAGATGTTCAGTTGGGAATTTATAGCGATCCGGATGTTCATCGGCCAGCTGCTCAATTCGATCGAGGTAGATTTTTTTCTCATCCTTGATGTCGGAATTTCTCAGGGTCAAATAGACTTTGGGTTCATTCACGAGTGAATCATGAAAAAGACTCAGGAAGATGTCCTTTATATCATTTTGTAAGAAGACTTTCTTCTTACCCTTCTGCTGAGTTTCAAATCTTCCTATCTGACCTGAAAGGAACTGATGAAGTTTCTTTTTGTGGGCCGGAAATTTGAAAATCAGATGCGAGTAGGGAGAGAAATTCAGAAACGAGTAAACAATATACTGCCCACTAATGAGATGCGGAGTAATGACGAAATCATGCTCATCAATAAGCCCCGTTGCCGGAGGAAGTGGATAGCGCTTCTTCAGATATTCGATGGTCTTTTTACGATAGGTCTCAGGAATCTTAATAAAATTGGCATTCATAAAGAAAAGACCCTCAATGAATGGTCCACAGAGACGTATGTGGATCTGACTCCAACGGAAATCTTTCAGAAAGGATTTCATCTCTTCAACTTCAGCTGAAGGTGTTTTGAGAGGAAGAATGGTCAGGATCACACCGTTGTCACCTTTGACTGTCAGAATACAAGGGTTGTGTACACGCGAGAGAACTTCAAGCACCGGCTCAAGTCCCTCAGGGCCTTCTATAATGGCGCGGTCGAGTTCAAATTTATTTCGAGGATAGTAGAGTTGATTAACTTTTCGAATTTTTTTCTCTTCAAAGATGT
Organism: Halobacteriovoraceae bacterium; assembly: GCA_040382895.1. Classification (GTDB taxonomy): domain Bacteria; phylum Bdellovibrionota; class Bacteriovoracia; order Bacteriovoracales; family Bacteriovoracaceae; genus Peredibacter. The sequence goes on along the minus strand of JBEIEO010000001.1, from coordinate 19,283 downwards.
CCATGTACTTCATCAATAGCATCCCCGTTGCACGGGCATCTTCAATCGCACGGTGTGCCTGGGAGTGTGAAATACCGAAGATCTGAGACATGTAGTTCAGGTTAGAACTCATGATATCGGGGATCAGGTATTTAGTCATGATGTTGGTACATATGACTTTATTTTCAAGAGTAGGACGTTGAAGCTTTTTAAGAACTCCATTCAGGAATGGAATATCAAAAGAAGTATTGTGAGCAACTAGTATACTGTCGCCAATGAACTGTACGATCTCGTCTATGACTTCTTCGATCTTAGGAGAGTGTTCCACGTCATTTTTGCGAATCCCTGTCAGTTTCTGAACAAAGTCCGGTATTTCTTTCTGAGGATTAATCAGGAAACTACGCTCTTCGGAAATGCGGCGATTTTCAATTCTCACCATTCCGATTTCAATGATCTTTTCTGTTTCTGGATTTCCACCAGTCGTCTCAAGATCTATGACACAGAATCTCAGGGAGTCGAGAAGTTCGTTAGAACTTTGATAGATTTTTTCTTGCATGTATTAAAAGAGACATTCGCCCCTTCCTTTTTAAAAAACAATTATTTTAAATGAGCAGGAGTAAAGGCGTGAGTGAGTAGTTCACCCAGTTTTTTCGTCTTCTCATTGCCGGCCTTGTCACCGAATGTAATTTCAAGATCCAGGGAAGAAAACTCCGTCATCACCTGCAAACAAATACCACATGGAGGCCAGCCGTCATCAGTGTAGACGTAGATTTTTTTCAATTTACGATGACCCTCAGAGACTGCTTTCCAGATGGCTACGCGTTCAGCGCAGACAGTACCGCCAAAACTTGAATTTTCGATGTTACATCCCTGAAAGATATCACCAGATTCTGTAACTACAGCGGATCCTACTTTCGCCTTTGAATAAGGTGAATGAGCTCTGGTTGAAGCATCGTGCGCGAGGTCGCGGAGTTTTTTATCGGCCATTCAGACTTTTCCCAACTTTTTGAGTTCTCCAATAGTTTCAGTCAAAATGGTGGCAAATCCAACCATGGCTTTTTCTGCCACTTTTTTTACATCCGCATGACTTAGCTTCTCCTGCTTAATCCCAGCGGCATAATTGGTGATACAGGCCACCCCTGCGACTTTCAGTCCCAGGTGATTAGCAGCGATAACTTCCGGAACTGTACTCATCCCCACCATGTCGGCACCAATCGTTCTCAGCATGCGAATCTCGGCCGGAGTCTCATAAGATGGACCTAAAACAGAGCAATAAACTCCGCTTCTTAAGCTCACGTGGTGATGGCCCGCCACTGATTGAAGCAACTTCACCAGTTCCATGTCATAGGGTTCAGTCATGTCCGGGAAACGAGGGCCCAATTCTGCAATATTTGGTCCCTGTAGGGGATTTCTACCTGAAAGATTGATGTGGTCAACGATCGCCACCAAATCACCAGGATGATAGTCATTATTAATCCCACCGGAAGCGTTAGTAAGAAAAAGATATTCAATGCCTAAAGAGGCCAGAACTCTTACCGGAAGAACAATTTCTTCCATAGCATAACCTTCATAAGCATGAAGGCGCCCTTGAAGAGCGGCTACGGTAACTCCATGAACTTCACCCAGAATCAGGCACCCCTGGTGCCCTTCTACCGAAGTGCGCTTGAAGTGAGGGATGTCCTGATAAGGAATCACGATTTTATTTTGAATCTGATCAACATAAATCCCCAGACCAGAACCAAGGACGATTCCGATCTTTGGTTTGTTTTTGATTTTGGACTGGATGTACTGAGCTGATTCCAGAATTTTAGTCATCATAGGGCTATCCTTAGCTAAGTTTCTCAAGAATGAGTTTTGGAGTCTTCACTTTTGCAGCTGACATAACCAGAACATCTTTCAGGAAAGTATTTTTAATTTTTTCGGCAATTTCTTTTTGGTGAGAGTGATGGTGAATGCGGAAAATAACATCACCTCTCTTCACCTTATCACCAATCTTTTTCTCAAAGTTAAAACCAACGGCATGGTCGATCTTATCCGTTTTCGATTTACGGCCGCCACCAAGTTCGATCAGAAGTAGTCCAATCTGATCATTTTGGAACATCTTGATGTATCCATTCTTAGTTGCTTTCACTTCGGTCACATCCGAGCAATGCGGAAGAAGTGAGTAATCATCGATCACCCGGTCATCACCACCCTGAGATTTAATTAATTTGCGGAACTCTTCCAGTGCTTCCCCTGTGGCCACCACTTCCAGAGCGCGCTTGAGAGCTTTTTCAAAAGTCTTTTCCACGCCACCAATGTGAATCATGTGAGCGGCCAGGATAATGGAAAGATCCGTGATGTCCTTAGGACCTTTACCTTTAAGTGTCTCGATACTTTCGATCAGTTCATTCGTATGGCCAACGGCATTTCCTAGTGGCTGATTCATATCAGTTACCAGGGCGATTGCCTTCTTCTTAAAACGTTTAGCTGTAGCGATTAAGCTCTTACCCAAAGCCTTGGCGTCTTTTGGAGTACGCATGAAAGCACCAGTGCCGGTTTTAATGTCGAAGACAATTCCGTTAGCACCTTCAGCCAGTTTTTTACTCATAATCGAAGCAGTGATTAGTGGAATCGAGTCGATGGTGGCAGTTACGTCCCGAAGAGCATAAATCAATCGATCTGCCGGAGCGATTTCCGGAGTTTGCCCGATCAACACCAAACCTTCTTTACTCAATTTTTCCTGGAATACCTTGAGATCTAAAGCTGTATTGAAGCCTTTAATCGCCTCAATTTTATCCACTGTTCCTCCGGTGTGACCAAGGCCACGGCCAGCAATCATGGGAACTTTCACTCCTGCTGCTGAAGCGATAGGGGCGAGAATGAAGGAAGCTTTATCCCCAATACCACCGGTAGAGTGTTTATCGATGACATTTTTACCTGAGAACTTTAATTGCTCTCCGGACTCCAACATGGCATCAGTCAAAGCAGCAGTTTCCGCAACATCCATGCCTTGAATAAACATCGCCATTAGCATGGCCGACATCTGGTAATCCTCAATCCTCTTATCAGTGTAATTCTGGATAAACCATTTGATTTCGTTGTGGGTTAATTTCTCGCCCTTTTTTTTCTTATCAATAAGGGGATATACCTGAAAAATTTCTTTAGTCATAACTCTCTCTATATTAACAACAAGTTTGCCAACTTTAAGTAGGGAATTTATCATAGTCTTATAGCTTCCCGCTTGGCAAACTTATGTATCGAGGAACGAATGAAAAAATCGCTTTGTGCTCTTCTGTGTTTTCAAATTCTCACTCTCAATCTGGCCTTTGGTCAGTCTGAGGATGACTTCGTTAAAAAAACACAAAACGACGTTCTTCTAGTTGCCGCAGCAGGCGCAGGTGGAGCTATTCTTGGTTTATCCACACTTTCTTTTTACGACAAACCTTCAAAACATATCGCAAACGTCTGGACAGGTGCAGCAATAGGGGTCATCGCCGGGGTGATTTTTGTGGCTTACAACAGTGCCCAGAAAGGTTCAGAAGATCTGGTGAGTCAGCATTCTTCAGAGGAATTTTCCACCTCTGAGAGAGCGGGATGGCATTCAGATTCCAATCAACTTCTGACAATGCAATCGGTGCAATTTGGCACTCAAATTTGGAATACATCCTTCTAAATCAGTCGACTTTTTCTTGCCATAAGGAATGAGCTACGGGATAACTCTATGAGTTACCCTTATTCATTTCATTAGGATGGCTTATGGAAAGATTAGTTTCGTTGCTTGGATTGTTTGTCATGATTGGTATTGCTTTCGCGCTCAGCGAGAATAAAAAAGCCATTCAGTGGCGCACCGTCATCACTGGAATCGTCTTGCAAATGGTCTTTGGGTTGCTCATCCTAAAAACGGACCTGGGTCGAGAGGTTTTTGACACGATTGGACGCGGCTTCAACGCGATCCTTGGTTATACCGGAGAAGGTGCTCGCTTCCTTTTCGGAAATCTTGCGACTCCCTCTGATTCCCTTGGTTTTATCTTCGCCACCATGGTTCTTCCTACCATTATCTTTATGAGTGCCCTGATGTCGGTTCTTTACCACATCGGGATCATGCAAAAAGTCGTAGAGCTCGTTGCTAAGATCATGATGTGGGCCATGAAAACTTCTGGTGCCGAATCTCTGGCCGCAGCTGCCAACATCTTCGTTGGTCAAACTGAAGCTCCTCTGGTGATCAAACCTTTCGTTAATAAAATGACAAAATCTGAGATCATGTGTCTCATGACCGGTGGTATGGCGACCGTTGCTGGTGGTGTTCTTGCCGCTTACGTGGGTTTCGGAATCGATGCAGGTCACTTACTTGCTGCTTCTGTCATGAGCGCCCCGGCTGCTCTGGTGTGTGCCAAACTTATGGTTCCTGAAGTTGAAGAGTCGGTGACGGCCGGAGTAGTAAAGATCGATCTTCCAAAAGTTTCAGCTAACGTCGTGGACGCTGCTGCTACCGGAGCATCTGATGGGTTGAAACTCGCAGTGAACGTTGCAGCTATGTTGCTTGCCTTTATTGCTTTGATTGCTATGTTAAATGGAATTCTATCAGGTCTTGGTGGAATCATCGGTTACCCGCAAATTACCTTTGAATTGATCATGGGCTACGTTAATGCTCCGATTGCTTGGCTTTTAGGTGTTCCATGGGAAGACTGTCTCACTGTTGGGGCCATCCTCGGCAAAAAACTAGTGCTTAATGAATTCGTGGGATACCTGGATCTGATTAAAGCTAAAGCCGAGATTTCTGAGCGTTCTACTATTTTGACAACGTATGCCCTTTGTGGCTTCTCAAACTTTTCTTCCATTGCGATCCAGCTAGGGGGAATTGGAACCCTGGCCCCTGAAAAACGTCCCATTCTTGCCAAATACGGTATGTACTCGTTAATCGGCGGAACTCTGGCTTGCTACATGACAGCATGTATTGCCGGGCTTTTTATTTGATATAAAAGCAGGTATTCTGGTCCTAATTTAGTTTAAGTTTTTAGAATTAGGACATTTTTTCATGGCAAAAGAACTTGTGGTCAACCAGACTCACAATGAGAGCCGTATTGCGCTCATTGAGAATGGTGAGATCCTGGATTTCCTCATTGAGAGGCATTCCCAGAACAATGAATCAGCCCCCATCGTCGGAAACATTTATTTAGGAAGAGTGCTCAGGGTTCTCCCAGGCATGCAATCTGCTTTTGTCGACATCGGGCAAGAGCGAGCTGCTTTCTTGTATGTGGATGATGCCTATCTCCCCACTCTGGACGAGCAGCGTGAGATGCAGTCACGGATTGAAACTTCGGAGGCCAATCAAAAACGCCTTGGCGAAGTTATACCTGATGAGCTTTCCACGTTGACGGAAACTGTGGATATGAAGTTTCGTCCGGATGTGAAGATCCAGGACTTTTTGAAAGAAGGTGATGAGATTGTGGTTCAGATCGCTAAAGAACCAATCTCAACTAAGGGTCCTCGAGTGACCCGTCATATCACTCTGGCCGGTCGTCATATTGTGTACATGCCTTTCATTGAGCACACTGGTGTTTCACGCAGAATTGAATCCGAAGAAGAAAGAAAACGCCTCAAAGATATTCTCGATTCCATTCGCCCTGAAGGTGTAGGCGTTATTGCGCGAACCGTGGCGGAAACCCAAAGCTATAAAGTTCTCAAAAACGATTACAATAACCTGGTTAAAATCTGGAAAGACGTTCAAAAGAAAATGGAAAAGGCGAAAGCTCCTGTAGAACTTCATCAGGACCTATCTTTTGTTCAGCGTGCTCTTCGAGACATTATGGACGAGGACGTGGATAACCTCATCGCTGATAATAAATCGGCCATCAAGCAAATTGAAAAATTCATTCAGCGTTTTATTCCGCATCATAAGGCCAAGATTAAGCTTTATGATGGTGAAACACCGATTTTCGAGCACTATGGTATCGATATCGAAATTGAGCGAGCTCTTTCTAATCAGGTGTTTCTCAAGTCAGGTGGTTCCATCAATATTGATCAGACGGAAGCTCTGGTTTCCATCGATGTGAATACCGGTAAGTTTGTTGGAAAGAAAACATTAGAAGAAACTATTCTTAAAACCAATCTCGAAGCGGTTAAGGAAATTTCTTATCAGTTACGCCTGAGAAACTGCGGTGGTATTATCATCATCGATTTCATCGATATGGAAAAAGAAGATCACCGTCAGCAGGTTTACTCGGCTCTATTAGAAGCCCTCAAGAAAGACCGTTCTAAAACCAACGTGCTGCCAATCTCCGGGTTGGGTCTGGTTGAGATGACCCGTAAACGTACGCGGGACACCCCTCATACGGACCATGTGCGAGCCATGTCCATACTGCGAAGGCGTAGGGCGAGTGAAGTCCGTTGAAACAGTGAGTTTTGAGGTCATCCGTGAACTTCAGAAAGTAATGAAAAAGACATCTTCATCCAAGATAACAATCTTCGCTCATCCGGAAGTTTGCGCCAAGCTTTCATCTGAGGATTTTGGCGTGATTGAGATGCTAGAGGAGACTTTCAATAAGACTTTACTCGTGCGGGCGGATAATAACTATCACGCCGAACAGTACGAGATTTACGCTCCAGAAAATTAATCAGGGCAGGAGGTCCTACTGCTCAGACCCGCCTGCCGGTTTTGATGGCTTCTTTTTGGAGTAGCTTTCGCCATTCTGATCCTTAGGAATACTAGAACCATTACAAGCTAGGTTCGGGGTGATGTTTTCACCACTCTCTACCGCGCTGAGGTCCTCTGGAGCATGTGCCTTGAGAAAATTTTCAATGACTTGATCCTGGCCGGCAGCATCCAGCTTGTCCCAGCCCGGATGATGTTGGTCTAAGCTGTGCTTGCTCAAGTGCTTCTTCTTGTTCACTTTTAGCACACCACCCCAGTTGATGTAGTTTTTGATGAAGCCCTTAGTCTCTTTCCAGGCAGCCTTTCGACTGCTTTTACTTAGGTTTAGCTGTCCAATATCTCCAATTGCAAAGAAGCGCGGGAGGGTACGGCCAGGCTCGCTACAGCCATCGCAAAAGACATTGATGGTGGTGTTGATAGGAGTAAGAGCTAAGACGCCTGCACCTGCTCCAACTGCAAGCACGGGAAGGGTCAAGATAGTAGCTACTTTGAGCGGGAACTTAAGGATCCCCTCAAGGCTCGTTTTCTTTGTTGTAATGGGTTTTAGGTTGCAAGTGTATGTTTGAAGTGCCAAAAGTTTTTCCATCTTGGTGGCGATTTGAGGATCAAATGATTCAAGTTCTCCGATACTAACGTCCGGAGATGGTGCTGGCTGAGCAGTAATTCTTGCCATTTTAAAACTATTGAAAAGTTTTACATCCCACTCGGCATGGTTTTGATTAGGTCCAGCAGCATAGAATTCATCCAGAAGTTTCTTTTTTTCAGCCGATTTTGCAGCAAAAGATTTTTGTCTATCCTCAGCGATGGCAAGGCGCTTCTCAAGTAAAGCCTTTTGATCCTCAAGTTCATCATTAAGAGAGTAGTTACTCAAGGCCTCATTCCCGATACTCGTGAGGATGGCTTTTTTCTCTATAACGATGTCCTTGTCGAATTTACTCATCTCTTCGAGCTGCTTCTTAGCGGAGTTGTACTTCTCTCTCAGATCCTTTTCTTTTTTCTTAAAATCGTAGGTATTAATCTTTTTCGCGACCTCAGCGACCTGTTTTTTTAGGTCAGCGATTTCTTTGTCGATGACGGATTGCTCGCGAACAAGATTCTTAGCAAATCGCTCTTTTTCAAGTTGGATCTCACTGTCTGTCTTGGCGTACGGACTAGGGCCATAGTCGCCCTCTTTCCAGCCATCGAAGTTTTTCTCGCCACTTCCATATGCCGGCTGCTTAATTTCGATGATCGAATCAAAGCCCTTATCATACTCAACGTCTTTGCAATTCTTAGAGAGGTGCCAGCTTATATACTTCTGAACAAATACTCCTCTCTTGTAGGCCAGCTGAGGAGTCTTGTCAGCGTAGAGATTCCTAGTGGTTTCGACTGTGAAGTGCGGTTCTTCACCACTTCGAATCTGATTACAAATCTTACCGGCCAGATCATTAATTTTGGTCAAATCATTATTGCCCTTGTCTGAGATCTTATCCATGTTGTCGGGTTGGCAATATTGCTTCTTCTCAGATGGCTTGATCTTAAGTATCTCATCGAAGACCACTTTCTCAGGAAGATCTTTATTTACCATGTAAGAGCAATCATTAGTGAAGCTACTCATGATGTCCAGCGGCTCACACCCAACGCATTCAGGAGTGACGTGCTTTGGCTTATCTGGAAATTCCTTCGCCGTTACTTTACAATTAATCCCTTTGCCATTGTTGATGGTGATGTTGTAGGGAACAGTATGAGACTGCTCGCCTGGTTTGGCCCGAGCTTCAAGTTTGTCTATTTCTGCATTAAGAAAGTCTTTGAGCTGCTCATCACTCATGTTGGCTACATCAGCTGAAATTTTATTCTTATCTAGTTTGCCGGACATTATTTTAGATTTCTTTTTAAAGGCTACCTGCAGGGCTTGCCCAAACTTCCCTTTCTTGAATAGGGATTTGAAGACACTTCTTTTATAGGCTTTTGCTTCTTTTTTACAAAGTTTATCTAACTCTTTGAGTTTTAGTTTCTTCTCTTCACTACTCATTCCTTTCCATGGATCAGACTCCTCACACGCTTTTTGCTGAAGTTCATCGTTGATAGCAGTCAAAGCGCTGTTCCCAGGAGCCTCCTGTGCTTGACATCCATCTGGCTTAATTTCGGCTTCTGGGGCGTTACACTCATAGCGAGACGGGTCATCGCCGGCTTCACAGTTGAGTTGGGCTTTCGCGTTAAAGGTGGAGAGAAGGAGAGTCATGAGGATGATTTTTTTCAAGAGGCAACTCCATTAAGAAGATTAAACCTCTCATATTATACGGGGGTATATCCAAAACGATGAAACAAAAGTTTTCGAGGCATTCATCGTTGGGGAATCAGTGCCTTAGGCTTTATGCCTTTGGACCGCAGGACAAATTTTCCTGGCAGCTCACTGAAGCAGCTCATCGATTAGCTGCCGGGTGGTCCCTCGGCGTTGGTCGATTTCTTTTTCCACATGTGGGTGAAGGTGTTCTTGCTCGTGCTTGCTACGATTAGAAAGGTCAATTTTTGAAAAGGCTGAGCGAAGGGTGCGCTGAAGTTTTTTCTCTACGCCGATATCTTTTAGAACCCGTAGGGCTTTGCTTGCCTTTTCAAGAAATGTAATGGCCGCATCTTTTGTCACGTCATTGGCATCCGTGAAAGTCTCAGGCAAATCAATGGAGCCTAGCACCCCACCTGTCACGTCAAAAACCACGGCCTTAATCTTTTGACCCAGAGTTTGGTTGTCCTCATCTGTCAGTTCTCGCAGAGCGAGTGTTGCCATGATATCCATGCGAGCTTTCATGAGATCAATCATGACTTGTTTGCTCTTTCCGGTGACTAGCTCCGCTTCATAACTCTTCAATTGCTCTTTGTACTCTTCACGGCGAAGGGCCCGTCGGATAAGATCATAAAAGGATACTCCAGCCTCCGTGTATTTGGTGTCTAAAGAAGCTGCCAAAGCGTAGAATGCATGCTCGTCACTTTGATTTTCTCCATCTTTTAACGGACTCATGCGCTTAACTTTTATTTTTGAGTGAAAGTCTTGCGCCACTACCTTGAAGTCACGAACCGCTATTAGAAGTAATTTTTCATTTTTGCTTTGGACTGATCGCTGAAAGTCGAAGGCAAGAAAGTAGTCTTTAGCCGCAGCGATCTTGCTGCCCAGACTCTCTTTTTCAGACTTAAGGATTACCAGCTTACTTTCCCGCTGGTCATCAGCTTCTTTCTTCACAATTTCCTGAGTTGAGCTATTCATTTCCTTGCTTGTCGATTTGGGCCGCTCGACTTTGCTACAGGAAACCCCGATGGTAAGAACTGCAAGAATGATGACCAGGCTTTTCATGGACTACTCCTCTGTAAGTAAAAGTATATTCTGGAGCCTCGTTTTAAGAGGCGAGTTTGAAAGAAGAACAGGGGTGTGTTCAAAAGTTGGACAGAAAAAAGCCCCGCTCGACCATGCCTGGATCCGGATGGGCCCTGAGCTTTGCGCAGGTCACGTTTAAGGGTCTTGATCTTCTAAGCACTCATCAGCAAATCCCTCGCTAGGGGAGCATGAAGATCTACCCCTCCTCGGGAGATCACGCATTCCTCAGGCAAACATGGTTGGGGGAAATCGTCTTATTATTGTCTTGATGCGCCGCCAAAGGGGTCGTGGAACAAAGAAAACCTTGGATTCCCTAGGTGGGTTGTGCTAAGTTCCCGAAGACATTCATTTTACTATATTTCATCTCGGTCATGGCAATAGTGTCCATGGCCTTAATTATAACCCTGGAGGAAATATGATCTACGAAACGGCATTTGTCGTTCGCCCAGACGCATCCGAAGAAGTTGTGAATTCAATCAAAAGTTCACTAACTGACACTTTCAAAGAATTCGGTGCAGAAGTTCTCGTTAACGATTCATGGGGAGTGAAGACTTTCGCTCAGCCAACTGAATCTGGCCTTAAAAAAGGCTCTTACCATTATTTCATGTACAAAGGTGCTGGTAACCTTAACGCTGAAATTGAGCGTAAGTTCCGTATTAACGAAAACATGGTTCGTCACCTGATCATCAAGCTTGGCGAAGACAAGCACCAAGATCAGATCGTTAAGAACTACAAAAACCCAAACCACACTCAAGCTGCTGCTGACGTTGACGATGAAGGTGGCTACGGCGGAGAAGACAAAGACAAGAAAATGCACTCAAAGCGCAAGTCTTGCTGGTTCTCTGCTAAGAAAACCTCTCCAGACTGGAAAGACCCTAAGTCTTACTCATGGCTGGTAAACGAGTTCGGAAAAATTTCTCCAGCTCGTATCACAGGTTTGACTCCGACTTTCCAGCGTCGTGCAAACGAAGCTATTAAGCGCGGTCGTAACATGCTTCTTATCAGCTACCAGTCTAACGAGACTGTTCGCTAAGAGGTAATAAATCAGCATGAGTACTGAAGTAATGCAAAACCCACAACTGTCGACGAAAAGGCTCCTACTTTTAGGCGTGTCTTCTGTCGTCCTTTGTATCAGTTTTATTATGTCAGTATTTGCTCCGTTCCCCCTGGCCCTTGCTGTCATCTTGTATGGCCGCACTAAAGGTTTTTTAACTGGTCTGCTTGGTCTTGGTTTAAGCTTTGCTTTTGCCTATGGCCTGTACCAGGATCTGACGTTGTTTGGTTTTTACGCCTGTGTAATGATTTTCGGTTTTGCAATCGCTGAGATCGTCAATCGTGGTATTTCACCGGTGAAGGGACTTGTAACGTTTGGACTCGGATTCATTTTTTCGATCACAGCTCTTTTTGCTATCGTGGTTAGTTCAAAAAATATGTCTCCGGTTCAGTTCATTGAGCAACAGCTCGAGAAAAGTAAGGATAAGCTGCAAGAGCAGAAAAAGATGATCGAACAAAGTTCCCAGTATGATGCTGAAGCCCTTCAGCTGCTTGACCGTCCGGACAAGCTGGCCAAAGTGTTTTTCGAAACCATGCCTGGCTATTTTTTCATCGGCGTTTTTTTGATGCTTTGGTTTAACATGTTCCTGGTTCTAAAAAGCCGCAGGCTTTTGTTATCCGGAACTGAGTATCCTTATTCAGAGAAGAATCTTTTGAATTTTAAAGTACCCTTCGGCTTCGTTATGCTTCTGGCCGTTGGCCTGGCACTCGCAGTCTGGGGAAATCAAATTGGGTATCAGTACAGTGAGATGATTGGATTCACCATCATCAAGTGCCTCGGAATTTTTTATTTCTTCCAGGGCTTTGGTGTGTTCAGTGACCTTTTATCTTTTTTGGGAATCGTTGGTTTCTTCCGCGCCCTGATGGTGATGTTCGTGATTTTCACGGGTAAGTACCTTATCGCGGCTGCTGGTTTATTTGATAACTGGTTTGATTTTAGAAAGTATTTCGTAAAACCAAAAATTGAAGATTAAGATTCAAGGAGTTTAATATGAAAGTCATCCTTATTGAAAAGGTTAAGGCACTTGGAAACATCGGAGAGATCGTAAACGTATCTGCCGGTTTCGCTCGTAACTACCTTTACCCTAGAAAGCTTGCCATTCTTGCTGATGAGAAGAACTCAAACGTTCTTAAAGATAAGCAGAAAGGTCTTGCTAAGAAAATCGCTGGTGAGAAAGCCGAAGCTGAAGCTCTTAAGAAGAAGCTTGAAGGCATCACTGTTGAGCTAATCAAGAAAGTTGGATCTAACGGCCGTCTTTTCGGTGCAGTTACAACTTCTGAAGTAGCTAAAGAACTTGAGAAGAAAGGCATCAACGTTGAGCGCCGTCTTCTTACTGTTGAAGGCTCAATCAAGTCTCTTGGAACATACGATGTAAAAGCTAAGCTATTCAACGATGTGACAGCTACTTTCAAACTTAAAGTTGCTATCGATGCTGCTATGGCTGAGCAACTTAAGAAAGAACAGGCTGAAGCTCAGAAGCGTAACGCTGAGAAGAAAGCTAAAGCTGAAGCTGCTAAAGCTGCCGCTGCTGCTGAAGCAGAAGCTGCTGCTAACGCTGAGTAATTTTTTTCTATTTACCCGGGAGAGATTATATTCTCTCTCGGGTATTCTCCCTCTCATAATCTAACTTCTTTTAACATTTTTGAAGATTTTCTACCTTTAAACTCCGCACATGAGTTAAAGTCTCCCCACACTTTCAGACATTTTGGAGATGCTTTCCATGGCACAGGATAAGAGTAACGAATTGCCTCATGATATTGCTGCTGAGAAGGCCCTTTTGGGGTGTCTCCTCATCGACAATCAAAGCTTTGATGAGATCTCCGATATCAATCTGAGTAAAGACGATTTTTATCACCCACAATACGCCATCATCTTTGAAGCCATTAAAGATCTTTATATGGAAGCACAGCCGATTGATATCGTGACTGTATCCTCTAAGCTCAACGATCATGGGAAACTGGAAAGAGTAGGCGGTCAGTCAGCACTAGTGGAAATCTGTGATGAAATCGGATCTTCGGCCAATGTCGAGCACTATGCAAAACTTATTAAGTCTAAAGGTGTTTTAAGAGATGTGGTTAGAACCGCTACCCGCGTGATGCAGACCGGGACTAACTTCACTGGTGACGTTGAGACATTCCTTCAGGAAGTAGAGGCAAGTTTCTTCAAACTCACTGCTCAGACTAAAAATAATAAAATGGTGCCGCTCAAGCAGGCGCTCTATGAAAATTTAAAAGAACTCGAAAAGCCCGCTCGGGCCAAGGGTGAGATTACTGGTGTATCCACCGGTTTTGCCTCTATCGACAGAATGCTCCTGGGTCTTCAGCCAGGTCAACTGGTGCTGATTGCAGCTCGTCCCGGTATGGGAAAGACTGCATTAGCACTCAACTGGGCGGTAGCCGCTGCCAAACAAACAAATATGGCCGTGGCGGTGTTTTCTTACGAGATGATGTACGCAGAATTATCTATGCGTCTTTTGGCCTCAGAGGCCTGTGTGGATTCAAGAAAACTCAAAACCAAAGAGTTTAATGAAATGGATCTGCGGCAAATTTCAAATGCTGTTCAGAAACTTTCGAACCTGAAGCTTTACATCAACGATAATGGTTCCACCAACCTGATGGATATTCGTTCTTACTGCCGTAAATTAAAATCGGAGCAGGGACTGGCCATGATCATCGTGGATTACTTGCAGATCATGCCCATGCACGTGAAAAAACAAAACCGTGAACAGGAAATCGCCGAGCTTTCCCGAGGCTTTAAGATGCTGGCCAACGAGCTGGAAATTCCTGTTGTGGCTTTATCACAGCTTAACCGTACTGCGGCCTCCCGTACTGACCGTCGTCCTCAGCTGCAGGATTTGCGCGAGTCCGGATCACTCGAGCAGGATGCCAACATCGTGTGCCTGATTCACCGTGAAGATTACTACGATCCAAACACTCCTAAGAAAGGGATTGCGGAAGTAATCATTGCTAAAAACCGTAACGGCGAGCCTGGTACTGTTGACCTTTCCTGGATTGGTTCTCAGACAAAGTTTGCTGACATGGCCCAAAGACCTGAGGAAAAATGATTTTTTCCCGCTTTAAGTGGAATAAAGAAACCATTTTAGAGCTTCAGCATCCAACTAAAGCTTATATCTATTTTCGAAAGCAACGTCTGAATTTGTTGACCGGCTTTCCTGAAACATATTCCATTGAAACTTTTCAGTCGGATCTGGATAAAATTCAGCTTCAGGATCATTTTACTAAACCTGTCGTGTTTCATTTTTATTATGAGTATGGATTGTGGCAGATGGGACATTCCATTACTGATGAGCAGCCTCTGGCCATCATGATTGAATACCAGTCCGCAAAAAAACGAGTTCCCCGAAAGCCTCGTCTCAAAAATATTCCGCTCCAAACACTGGAACGTCCCTCATGGAGCGAGTACAAAGAAGCTTTTCAAAAGATTCAGGATGAACTGATTGCTGGAAATTGTTATCAGGTGAATCTCACTTATCCTTTTGATTTTGCCACGGAAGATCTATTGGACCCACGGGACATTGCTGATTACTTTTTTGCCCAGAAAGATCTGGGAGCTTATGCCCACTGCACTTACTTGGGTGAAGAGATGATCTTAAGTAATTCGCCTGAGTGTTTGTTTCAATATCGTGCCAATGAAATCTTTACCATGCCTATTAAGGGCACCATGAAGACGAAAGGAAAAAAAATCCCGGCACTGTGGAAACAAATGCTCGCCGACAGAAAAGAAGAAGGGGAGCTTTTAATGATCAGCGACCTGCTTAAAAATGATCTTAATCGATTGCAAAAACCTCAAGCGCAAGTGCTTAAGCTTCGGGCCCCGTTAATTGTTCCAGGACTACTGCATCAGTTTTCATTAATTTCCTTAAAAATTGCGGGCCCGCTTTCCTTGGGTCAAACCATGCGCTCACTTTTCCCTGGCGGCAGCATTACGGGAGCCCCTAAAAAAAGAGTGATGGATATCATCCAATCCAGCGAAAGAGCTCAAAGGGGCATTTATTGCGGATCGACCATTCTGTGCTGGGGAAACAGAAAATCGGCGAGCATTAACATCAGAACTGCCAATATCGGCCTTGAAGAGCGCCTTTGGCGCTACGGGGCGGGTGGTGGTATTACTTTGCTTTCTCGGCCCGTAGATGAGTTTAAAGAGATGGAAGCTAAGGTTTCCAGCTTTCTAACATTATTGAAAATCCGAGGTTATTAAATTTTAATTCTGTCATTTTAATGACTTGAAGAAGAAAACTCAAGCATCCTCTAACATAAACTTACATCTACTAGTGCATTCATTGACTTTGTTTTTGGCCCATCGATATGCTTTGAGCAACTTGCTACTCTAAGGATTGAGTGGCCAATTATTCAAGGAGTTAAGAATGATGGCACCGGATCTGAACCTGAATGGTTCGGAAAATAAGAATGGAAAGATAAGTCTCGAGGCTTTGGCTAAGATGACTGGCTTTCCTATCGAAATGATCAAAGAAGAAATATTTAAGGGTCAGGATGATCAGGAAGTTTCTTTGGAAGATTTGAGATCGGCCATGCTTACATATATCGACTCTACCATGTTACTTGTTGGGGATGATAAGTAAGATCGCCCCTCCAATTATAAAACCCAGGCTTGTCCTGGGTTTTTTTTTGCCATCTTTCTGCATCTCTAAAAAACAAAAATCCCTAGTCAGCATTGAAGATTTTAAGTGTCTCCGAGTGATTCGCTCGGGAGAGCGGCGCTTTAAAGTAGTTTCACACGCTTAAGTTCATTTTCTGGATTCCGATACTTACAGCATAAAGATTCTTTTTTGCTGAAGGTGTTTTATGGATATTTCAACCGTTGTCGGACTCATACTCGCTACACTCGCGATTATCGGGTCTATTCTTTATGGTTCGCCACTCTCAATTTTCATCGATCCTCCTTCGATCGTGGTGGTTATCGGTGGGGTTATTGCAACGACTCTGATTAAATGGCCAATGGAAAACGTGAAGATGCTGGTTGCTTACTTCATGAAATCCATTTTCTCCACGCCGGTTGATACGAAGGCGATGATTGAAGAGATTCAAAAGCTCGCTGAGACAGCTCGTCGTGAATCAGTATTTGCTTTGGAAAAAGTTCCTGTCGAGGATAAATTTTTAAAGAAAGCTGTAACTCTCGCTGCAGATAACCGTCCACCTGAAGTTATCACTTCTATTCTGTCCCTGGAAATCGCCGCTATGGAAGATCGTCACTCTAAAGGGGTGGATATGCTGGAAGGGATGGGAGCAGATGGTCCCGCTTTCGGTATGATTGGTACACTGATTGGTCTGGTGCAGATGCTTCAGAACATGTCGGATCCTTCTTCGATTGGTCCAGCGATGGCGGTTGCTCTCTTGACTACCTTTTATGGGTCGGTGATTGCTAACGTATTCACCATTCCGGTAGCTGCAAAGCTCAAGCAACGCTCAAAACAAGAATCGACGAAAATGAACATCGTTATCGCAGGTGTATTGGGAATCGTGGCCGGTGAAAACCCACGAGTTATCCGTGAGAAGCTGGATTCATTCCTGCCTCCAGGAGAACGTTTAGTTGAGGAAAAAAAGGAGTAATCTATGGCAGACGCTCCTAAGTGTCCTCCCTGTAAGCCCGGGGCTCCCGGGTGGCTGGCGACCTTCTCCGATTTGTGTACATTACTTCTGACGTTCTTCATTCTTCTTCTTTCGTTTGCAAAAACTGAAACAGCAAAGTATGAGGCAGCGATTGGGTCATTAAGAAATGCATTCGGTGGTAACGTACTCAAAGCGGGCGAAGTGATGCGTCCAGGTAAGTCTCCGAGTGATGCTCCGACGATGATCGATTCAGATATGCCATCCAAACCTTTTCCTATCGAATTTCTGACTGCTGAAGGTTTGTTGGATAAGCATGAGATCAATCGAGAATCCGATGCTCAGTTGAATCAATTGAAAAAGATGCTCGCAGATAACGAACTTTCAGATGCGGCCAATGTGTATGAGATGCCTGAAAGTATCAACGTGCGGATGAAAGATAAGATCTATTTTCGTGCCGGCTCTACTGGCATCGATGATATCAATATCCAGGTATTCGAGCGACTGGTTAAAATGCTAAGAGAAAATAACTGGCACATTATGATCGAAGGTCATGCTGAAGCAGGCGAAGTATCAGCAAAGGATAAAACTATTGATGCGTATCTCCTTTCGTCTCAGCGTGCACTTGCAGTTTCCAAGTCCCTTATTCAGCGAGGGATATCTCCTGAAAGGATCACCACCATCTTTTATGGTGACTCTCGCCCTCAGGACAAGATCAACCCGAATGTTTCAGATCGCCGGGTGGAATTTCTCCTGAAGAAAATCGACCTGAGAACTGAAGGCAGAAAAGTGGATGCACAGTAATCCATGGACTTCGTGGAATTTTCCTGGCTCGATGATGAATCCAATCACAAAGAAGCTCTGCAAGCTGTCCTAAAATGTTCAGGACAGCTACTTAAGAAACATTTTTCTTCCAAAGAACTCAACCGAAGTCTTAAATCTCACTCGGTCTCCCGGCTCCCATTGGATCTGGTTAATCATATGAAAATTAATCCCGTTTTCGAGGGACCAACGCCCACGGTACTAGAAGAGAGACCACAGTATCTAGTTTTACATAAACCCAGTGGGGTTCATTCTCATCCTTTGTGCTATACCGACAAAGATACCCTCATCAATTTCCTGGCCCAGGAAGGTCACTGGGATACCCTGATGGTCAATCCCGAGCACTATGACCGTGGACTCATTTTTCGACTTGATTACGAGACATCTGGTTTGATGTTAGTTGCACGCAATGAAAAGTTTTTCGAAGAAATGCGGGTTGGTTTCAAAGAACGTATGAAACGAAAAATATACTGGGCTATTGTTGAAGGTGACTTTGATCAGCAAGGAAGCTGGACTCATTACTTCCGTGCCACCGGTGTAAAGGGTGCTAAGCAGAAGGTGGATATTCATCCTCATCAGGACGCTGATGAAGGAAATCTGACTGTTCACAAAATTGCTTTCAAAGACGGAAAAAGTCTTTTGATGGTTAATCTGCGCACTGGGCTTCGCCATCAAATCAGAGCACAGCTATCTGCCCTGGGATTCCCCATCCTGGGAGATGAACTTTACGGTGGACGAAAATCTGACCGCTTGTTCCTACACGCGCTTCGCTATGAATGGGATTATTCAGAAGAAGATGCTCTGGCCGATTTATTTGACCGTTTCTTTGACCTGAACAGTTGTCTTGAGATGACTCATAATATGCTCAGGGTTAGTCAGGGTCGCTAATTTAACGATGAATTTCCCTTCCGTTACGGCATTGATCTCCATACCTGGATGAACTAGACGAAATCTCACAAAGAGAACTTTCTCAAGAATATCTACTGTTGATATTTGTGCCACATGGGCCATGTGATTGGCCAATTGGCGATAGAGGAGGGATTTCAGATTTGAGGCTTTCTCAGGGATGGCCACTTCAACAATTTCCACGGCCAGATTGTTGCCTTCACAGAAGACTTTCCAGTTCTGAGGAATACGTCGCTCCAGACCTACTAGAACACCTTTACACGAGGTAGAGATGAGCTTCTGGTTGGCAAAGATACCCCATTTCTCCTTGCTCGCCACCTGATAGAGAAAGAGTGAGAACATAATAATTCCCATCATCAGGATTGGCTTTTTCATTAAAGAATTCCACAACATAACCCTAGTATCCCGTGAAAAGTTAAAATTTGCACTAAAGAGTTGGGGGAGCTTAGCCGATAAATATACTCAAGAATGAGGTTTTGATGAAACTTTTAGGTTCTAAGCTATCCCCCGATGTGATGAAGAAACTAGTGCTAATTGGTGAAAAACAGGGGAGTATCCGGCTCCATGATCTTTCCTTGGAAATAGGTCTTTCACCAGAAGATACCTTAATCTTTCTGAGAACCGTGTTTCCCGGAGGACTAGGAGCTGAAGTCTATACTGTTGAAGAAGAATGCATGGTTGATATCGATGCCAATGCCCTTCAATACATGCTTCCTTTAACTCCGTCTGAATGGTTGAGTCTTCATGACGTCTTGTCTCAGGTGCCTCCCAATCAACTAAAGAAAAATAGCTCTCTCAATGCTCTAAAAAAGAAAGTTACCGAAAATGGTCCGATTAAGGCCATGATGGAGTTGTTAAACCAGCTCGAAAACTGGGATTCTCACTTAAGTGAAGTCCAACAGGAAGTTGTCACCCAATTGGATCAAGCCGTTGAGAGAAAGCAGATGATTACCATCT